>WRGS01000051.1 GCA_009787075.1 Paludibacter sp. | reverse complement strand
AAGGTATTAATTTATGAAACGACATTTAAGAATTGCACTTGTTGCTCACGACAACCGCAAGGCGGATATGGTTGATTGGGCAGTTTTTAACAGCGAAATGTTGTCCACTCACAAATTGATTTGCACAGGAACTACAGGCAATTTAATTCGCGAAGCATTTGAACAACAGGGAATTAAGTTGGATATTACTTGTATGAATTCAGGTCCGCTTGGCGGCGATGCCGAAATTGCCGCGCTCGTTGTTCGCCATCAAATTGATTTAGCGGTTTTTCTTATCGACGACCTTAGCGCACAGCCGCACGAGGCGGATATTCAAATGTTGTTGCGTCAGTGCCGAATTCACAATATTCCTATCGCCTGCAACCGTTACAGCGCCGATTTGATGATTACAAGCACCCTTTGGGACGACGACCACTATGTGCCGACGAAACCGCGTTATATAAAATTTGAACGTAAAGATATGACAGAAATAGAAAAGTGAAAAAAACGCAGTTTTGCTTTATTTTCTGCAAATTTCTTTAAAACTGCAATATTTGCAATTATTTGGTAATGAGGTTTGTACAAAAGCAATATCAGGGTTAAAAATCTCTTCCAAACACTCGGTAAGTTGCCCAAGAAAGTCCTGTTTATAATCTGAAATATCATCAACAGCAATGCTTGTTGTGTGGTCAATTTTTTGCCGCATTTGTGTTGAAAAATCATTTTTAAATACATTTCGCAGAAAAATTATTCCTGTTTGAACAATTTTTGCTTTCAAACTGTTATCAAATAAAGTTCCATAGAAAAATGTTTGCAGCGCGTATTTCGGGCGTTTATCATCTTCCTTATCAAAAATCTGCTCAATATTTTTAAAAACATTTTCGCCAATTCCTGTTTTATAATCCAAAATGCGAACAACGCCGTCTTTTTCATCAATTCTATCTATAAAACCCTTTAAATTAACAAGTTGCGTTCCGTTATTTATCGGCAATTTTGCATAAAAAAGTTTTTCGGAAGCGATATAACGAAATGGCACACGATTTTTATCAATGGTTAAAACCTGTTTTATATATTTTTCTAATAATTTGGAAATCAATAAGTTATTCCCTTCCAATTCAATTTCGTTTTCATTTTTATTTTTAAAAATTTCTTGCAAAAAAGCACGATTAATTGCATTTTCAATATTTTTTTTATTCAACAGTTCTTTTTCAAAATGTTGATTTTCAAGTGTTTGCCCTTCAAAACGTTTATAAAGAATTTCCATTGATTTATGAAAAACTTTACCAAACGCGCTGCTGTCAATCAGTTCGGAAAGTTCGTCTTCTTCTTTAAGTTCCTCAATATAAGACAGATAAAATTCATACGGACAATTCAAATATGTATTTATCGCCGAGGGCGAAAGTGCTTTTTCGGAATTTTCAGTGGTAAATTGCTGCAATTTATGCATAATTTCAGGCGTTTTTTGCGCTGCTATCGGCTTTTTATCATCAAAAACAATGTTGTACGACAGATTTTTTACCACAATCGGCGCATTGTACTGATATTTCAGTTGAAGTAAAAAACGGCTTGCTTCGCCAGTTTGCAGCCCTTCCGTGCGCGAATCGAACAGCAAAAAAACACGTTTTGCACGCGAAATCAGCCGATAAAAATTATAAGAACTTATCATATCTCGGCTTTGGCTGACGGGCAACCCAAAAGCGTGCCGCAAACTTTGCGAAATAAAACTGCCCGCCTGCTCGCGTTTGGGAAAAACGCCCTCGTTAAAATTCGTAATTATCACATTTTCAAAATCAAGCAGGCGCGTTTCGAGTACGCCCATCAATTGCAAACCAGCCAAAGGTTCGCCTTCAAAAGGCACTGTCAGCCCTTGTGTGAGCCGTCGAAGCAATTGTATCAATGTTTCAAGCGACATTTTTATTTTGCCTGCGCGGGTTTTCAAAATTTCGGAAATTCGGTTGAATGTTAAATAATATTGATATAAAAAATCGCTATCAAGTTGATTTTCAATATTTTCATTATCCGAATTGTCCCATTGCTGACGGATTTTTAAAATAATTTTTAATAAATAATCAAGAAAATTGTTTTCATCTTTTTGCCCGCTGAAAATTAACGTAAGTAACTTATTTTCTGCAAATAACGAATTTTCTACATAAATTTTATTTTCAACAATAATTTTATTTTTTATAAATGAAAAAAAAGTATTGAAATTTTCGGATAAATATCTGTGATTTAAAATATTAAGGACATCTTTATGATAAAAAAGAACTGCGCCGTCTTTGCCTTTGCGCGCGCGTTTGTGCAAACTGAAAATATGCTCAAAAAGCGCGAAAGCGGGAGTCGCTTTAAGCGGAAAGCCCATAGTAATGTTAATTTGCTGAATTTCAGGTGGAAAGGAATGCAGCATCGGCAAAAGTAAATTTTCATCTGGCAAAACAACGGCGGTATTTAATGAATTTTTTGTAAAATTTTCTTCACGCGCCAAAGTTTCCAAAATACGATAAATCTGCTTTGCCTGCCCAACTGCCGAAGGAACGGAAATTCTTTCTATATATTTGTCGGACAAATGAATAACATCAGGTTCAATTTCAAATTTTGAAGGAAAAAGCAAGGATTTTTCTTTATAAAAATGCGAGGCAAGATTGTTTTCGTCCTGCAATTGAGCCGATTCGTAATCAAAATAAAAATCGGCTTGTCCGCGTTTTTTTAATTCTTTAAAAAGTTGTAATTCACAAGCAGTCAGCGCATTAAAGCCAACAAAAACAAATTCTTTTTCATTAAGATTTATTTTGTCGTTTTTCAGATTTTCAGCAACCCAACGCCAAAGAATTCCTTCGGTCGCCCGATTTTCTGCAAGTAATTCTGTGCGAAAATCATTATAAATCGGAAGTAAAACACGCCAAGTGGTAATAAATTCTTCTTTTTGCTTGCCTTCGGTTATCGGAACAAAATTTGCCCAAAATTGCCGAATTACTTTTTTCTGCTCTTCGGTAAGAGTATCAAAAACCGTATCAATTTCTTTAAGGTCTAAAATATTGGAAAACAACTGCTTGGCATCAATCAGATTTTTATCAATTTCATCAAAATCGTTGAGCAGCATATCGCCCCAAAACACAAAATTATCAAATGTTTCATCACGTTTGCTTTGGCGCAAATAAATTAGATAAAGCCGAAAAAGATTGCTCAATCTGTCAGCGGAATGAAAATTGCCAAGCGATGCAAATAAATCGGTAATTGTTTGAATATCAGGCGAAAATATAGGTTTGTCAGTTAATTCGCAAAGATATTTTTGAAAAAAAACGCCCGCTCTCCTGTTTGGAAAAACAAAAGTGAAACGGCTGACATCGTCGCCAAAATGCTGAAAATATTGCTGCGCAAGGCGAAAAAGAAACGGCTTCATTGAAATTCTTTTTATTTAAAATTTGGCTTAAGTCAATTTTCAATTCAATTGATTATTTTTCATTTTCATATCAAAGGCTAAAGCGTACATTTTCATCTGTTTAACCATTGCAA
>WRGS01000050.1 GCA_009787075.1 Paludibacter sp. | reverse complement strand
CCCATTCCTGTAATAACAACTCTACGCATATTTTTTAGTAAAAATTTATATGCAAAAGTATAAAAATTATTTTAATTTTATATAATAAAGTTGCATTTGTTAATTGAAAATATCAAGCCTTATTAATTTTTGGTCGAAAAAGAAATATTTTGTTTTGTTATTATAATATTTTCAGAAGAATTTCGTTATAATTTTGAATTTTTTTACAAAAATAGTTTTGAGAATTGATTTTGAAGAAGATATAAAGCAGTGTATTACCGTTTTAAGAAACGGCGGTACAATTCTTTACCCCACAGATACTATTTGGGGTATTGGCTGCGATGCGACAAACGAAAAAGCCGTGCGCCGAATATTTGAAATCAAGCAACGCGCCGATTCCAAGTCGCTGATTTTGCTTGCCGACAGCGCGGCGAGAATTTCTGCTTACGTTGAAGAAATTCCCGAAATTGCTTACGATTTGATTGAAATTGCCGACAAACCGCTTACAATTATTTATCCTGATGCACGTAACTTGGCAGAATCTACTGTTGCCGCTGATAATTCTGTTGGTTTTCGAGTGCCAAAAGATGATTTTTGTCAAAAACTTTGCGCGACTTTTGGCAAGCCGATTGTTTCTACTTCGGCAAACATAAGCGGCGAAAATTCGCCTGCGTGTTTTGCAGAAGTTTCTGAAAACATTATAAAATCAGTTGATTACGTTGTACAATTCAGGCAAAGCGACAAAGCGCCGTATGTTCCGTCTTCAATAATAAAACTAAATAAAAATGCTGAATTTCAAATAATTAGAAAATAAATTTATTGTGAAAAAAACCTTACTTCGATACAGATATATTATTGCCGATTTTATAGCCGCAATTGTGGTGTGGGTGGCTTTTATGTATTTTCGGCAAATGGTTAATGATAATATTCTGTTTGAAAATGTTCGCGTTTTTATTCCAAAATACAATTTTATTTCCAGCATCGTTGTTTATCCTTTTGTTTGCCTGTTTTTTCATTGGTTATCAGGTATTTACTTGCAACCATTGCATCTTACGCGCACTTCGGTTGTTCTTACTACAATTGCCTCTTCGTTTGTGATTTCTATTGTGATATTTTTTGCCATAATGATTGACGATGTGGTAGTTACATACGAATATTATTATTATTCGCTGCTTGTACTTTGGGGTTTGAATCTGTTTGTAAATTTAATTTTACGTTTGTCAATTCTTTCGTATGTAAAACGCAATTTTAGAACAAAAAAATGGGCTACAAATACTGCGATTATCGGTTTTGGCGATAATGCGCAAAAAATTTCCCGTGAATTGGAATTTTCTACAACAGACACGTTTTCGGGCTTTATTTCGCCAAATGGTTTGCCAAAATATGCAAAAGAAAATCTTCTGGGTTCGTTTTACAAAATCGGTGCAATAATTGATGCTTATAAAATAGAAAAAATAATTATTGCCCTTGATAATCCTGATGATTTCACGCTTTTTTCACTGATTAACAAACTTTTTAACTATAATATTGACATCAGTTTTACTCCGCGTTTGAACGAAATTCTTACAGGCAGCGCAAAAATGGAAAACCCCAAACTCAGCCCGCTTGTGAGCGTTACCCGCCCATCAATGTCCGACTGGCAGGTGTGCGTGAAACGTTTCTTCGATATTTTATTTTCTGTCATTGCTTTGATAATCTGTCTTTTACCAATAATTATTATTTCTATTGCAATAAAAATAGATTCGCGTGGAACGGTTTTTTTCCGTCAGGAAAGAATTGGAAAATCTGGAATTCCTTTTACAATGATGAAATTCAGAACTATGCGAAGCAATGCAGAAATCGGTGTTCCGCAGTTGAGTAATGCCACTGACGAGCGTGTAACGCAAATTGGGCATTTTTTACGAAAATATCGCATTGACGAAATTCCGCAATTTTTAAATATTTTGCGCGGCGATATGAGTTTGGTTGGTCCGCGCCCTGAACGAGCATTTTTTATCAAAAAAATTACCGACATTGCGCCTTATTATTGTTTGCTTTACAAAATCCAGCCCGGACTTACCTCGTGGGGACCTATTCGCATCGGTTATTCAGACACGATTGAAAAAATGATTGAACGCCTTAATTATGACATTATTTATATGGATAATATGTCGCTTTTTGTGGATTTGAAAATTTTAGTTTATACTTTTGAAATAATTTTCAAAGGAGACGGAGTTTGAGAAAATGAATTTAAATCGGCTATAATGGATAAAATTTCTCAAACCCGCAACTTTTATAAAATATTCTGTTAAAAAAAACTAAACATTAATTTTTTTTTAAACCACCTGCCAAGCTATTTGTCTAAACAATCAAATTTAAAATAAAAAAGCAAGCATATTTGCAAACGTAAAACACGCAAAATTGATATGCCGATTTTGTTTTATAAATTTAAAGTATGAAAAAGATAGCTATTTTAACAATGTCTTTGATTTTTGTAGGTACAGCGGCTTTTGCTCAGCAAAAAGCGCAAGATGTAAAAAGAGAAAAATTTCAAAAAAGTGAACAGAATGTTGCAAGAGAAAATCCTCAAAAATGCGACCATCAGGTTCACAAAATGAAAACGCCCGAAGAACGCGCTGCACAAATGCAAAAGGATTATAACCTGAGTGAGCGGCAAACTGCTGACCTTACCGCGTATTTCAAAAAACAGCAAGAACAACGCGCTGAAATGACGAAAAATGCACAAGCCAATCAGCAGAACAGGCGCGAAGAAATGCAAAAAACGCAGGAGGCAAATCAGCAGGAATTACGGAAAATTCTTGGAGACGAGAATTACAAGAAATTCACCGAACAGCGTTCAGCGCGTATGAAAAATAACGGTGAGCGTTTCCAAAAGTCCGACAGCACGATGGTAAAACAACGTATGAAAGTACAAGACGAACAGGGACAAAAACAACAAGCGAACAAAAAGCAACAACGCAAAAAAGCGCCTCAAAAAACATCACAAAAAGCCGCTGCAGTTCAATAAAGAAAATGCCTGAAATTAATTTTTCAGGCGTTTTTTCTTCTTATTTTAAAAAATCCAAAATCTTTTCAAAAAGCGCGTTTCGCGCGGTTTCACTTTTAATGGTTTCCAAAGGAAAGGCAAAAACGCAAATTTTATTATTTTTGTTTTCAAAAGCAATGGCTGCCGACATATTTCCGTCTGTATAACGGGCAATAGTGTACCCGCCTGCTGCGGGCGTTAGCGCGTCGGGGCTTTCCACAAAATAACATTCGGCGTTTGGTGCGTTGTAAAACTCAATTTCTCCAACAGAAAATTGCTTTACAGGCGATTGAATAATTTCCACTTTGCCCGAGAGCGATGCGCGAGCGGCTGCAAATTTGCATTTCAAAACATTTTCAAGAAAACTTTTGTCTGTTCG
>WRGS01000049.1 GCA_009787075.1 Paludibacter sp. | reverse complement strand
TTATCAATTCATATGAGCGATTTTTACCTTTTTATAAAGTTCTGATGCAAAAACAAAATCTTCTAATTCTGTATTTTGAGAATTAAAAATTTGTTCTTTCGACCCCTGCCATGCCTTTTCTCCTTTATTTATGAAAATAATATTTTCGCCGATTTCCATTACCGAATTCATATCGTGTGAATTGATAATTGTCGTAATATCAAATTCTTGCGTCAATTCGTGAATAAGTTTGTCGATAACAAGCGAAGTTTTGGGGTCAAGTCCCGAATTCGGCTCATCGCAAAAAAGATATTTGGGTTGCAAAACCAACGCACGCGCTATTGCAACGCGCTTTTGCATACCGCCGCTAATTTCCGAAGGCATCAGTACAAACGATTTTTCTTCCAAATTAACACGATTTAAGCAAAATTTCGCGCGTTCCAACTGTTCTTTTTTGGTTTTATCAGAAAACATTTCGAGCGGGAAAAGCACATTTTGCAGAACCGTCATAGAATCAAACAACGCCGATCCTTGAAACAGCATCCCAACTTCGCGGCGCAAAAGGCGAATTTCCTGCATTCTCATTTTGGTAATATCGCGCCCGTCGTATTCCACGCAACCGCAATCAACACGGTAAAGCCCTATAATACATTTCATTAGCACCGTTTTACCAGACCCGCTCTGTCCGATTATCATATTTGTTTTTCCGCCTTCAAACCGCGCCGAAATATCTTTAAGCACCTGATTGCCGTCAAAACTTTTATTAATATTTTTTACTTCAATCATTTTTTTTATAAAGATTAAAGAATAAAGAGCCAAAATAAATTATTCAACTCGGATTTTATTCTGTCCCAAGAGGCTGTCTTAAAAGTTTTTTTACCGCAAAGGCGCAAAGATTTTTCGCAAGGGTCGCAAAGAATATATTCTTGAAATTCAACACTTTGCGTTCTTTGCGTAAACCCATTGCGTACCTTGCGGTTAAATTTTTTGTGCTTTTAAGACAGCCTCTTAACAACTGATAAATGTTGAATATAATTTTTGCTTTACATATACCTGTAATTAGGTCCATTTCCGCCGTTTGGTACATTCCAAGTGATGCCGTCTGCTGGTTCTTTGATGTCGCAGGTTTTGCAATGCAGGCAGTTTTCGGAATGAATGCGCAATTCTTTATGTCCGTTTTTGTCGATATGAAGTTCATAAACCTCAGCAGGACAATAATATTGACATGGCGCATCATACTTTGGAATATTGATTTCGTTGTACGAATCAATATTATTTATGTGCAAATGAGGCAATTGCTCTTCGTCGTGATTAACTCCTGCATAAAAAACGTCCGTGACTTTATCGTAAGCAGGAACGAAATCTTTATATTTTTCTTTAAATAAAGGTCGTTTTGCATCGGCGATTGTTTTGGTTTCTTCGCTGTCTGCTTTCACTTTCAGTTTGCCAAAAAATCCTGCACCGCCTGTAACTATTTGAGTACCAAAATTAAACATTCCGCCAAACATTCCTTTTTGGAAGCCCGCACGGAAATTGCGAACAGGATACATTTCTTTGTGAACAATACTCTTCTCAACTAAATCAGCATAAACTTCAAGAGTTTTTGCAGAAAAATCATTGCGCACAAATGCTCCTACCGCTGCCTCTGCTGCTTTCATTCCTGAATAAATTCCCAAATGAATTCCTTTCAGAGCAGGCATTGCAAGGAAACCAGCCGAATCGCCAACAATCATTGCATTGTCGGTATAATATTTTGGCTGCGCAAAATAACCGCCTTCGGGCAATGTTTTTGAACCTGCTTCAATTAATTTCCCATCTTTGATAAATTTTGCAACAAAAGGATGCGTTTTCCAAATCTGAAATGCTTTGAAAACATCAAAAGTGGGATCAGCAGAATCGAGTCCAAGCACCAGACCCAAAGCCGCTTTATTATCTTTGATACCATAAATAAATCCACCGCCAAAAACACCACACGCGCTTGCAGGATAGCCCATAGTGTGATAAACCTCGCCTGCTTTAATCGCACCTTCGGGTACAGACCACACTTCCTTGCAACCAAGCGAATAAATTTGCGGACTTTTATTTTGCTGCAAATCAAACTTTTGTATCAGTTTTTTTGCCAAACTTCCGCGCGTTCCTTCTGCAAAAATTGTCAGAGCCGCCTCAACGGACGTTCCTTCTACAAAATTTTCGAGCGGCTTGCCATTGTGGTGGTCAACGCCTGTGTCTATGCACTTTGCACCGCGCACGCGCCCTTTTTTGTCGTACAGAATTTCGCTCATAGCAAAGCCGCTGTAAATTTGCACACCTTTTTCAATCGCTTTTGCCGCCAAAAATCTGCAAATTTCGCCCAAAGATGCACAATAATTATCTTTATTACTCATATATGGCGGGTGGAACGGCATTTTAAATCCGCCATTTTTACTGAGCATATACATTGCATCGGTTGTTACTTTGCTGTCGAAAGGAATTTCTTCAAATTTTACATTTGGCAGCAATTCGCTGAAAACCTGAGGTTTAATCACTGCGCCCGACAAAATATGGCTTCCAATTGATTCGCCTTTATCAACAAGCATAATTTCTTTTTTCAGCCCTTTTTCTGCAAGCAAATCGGCTAATCTGATAGCAGCAGCAAGCCCCGAAGGACCGCCTCCAATAATTAAAACGTCTGTTTTGACGGTATTTGGATTTGTCATATTTTTAAATGATATGTTAAATTAAATTTTTCTTTAAAAAAATACGTTTGCAAAAATACAACTTTTATATTGAAAAATATGTAAATATTATTTTTTTTTATAATTTTGTGCAAAAATAAATCAGTTATTTTTTGTGAAAAATAATTATGAAATCAAATCTAAAATTAATATTAAGTTCAATAATACTGATTATTGTAAATTCAGCGTTTGCGCAATCTAAATATTTCCATATCAAAAATATAACAAACGGCAATGAGTTGTCTTTCCTTGTTTTATCCAATAAAAAAGATAGCCTTGCGGCGGAAAAAATTAATCAAATGCTGCAACTTTCGGAATTGGAATTGTTAAACGGTTATCAGAAAAAAAATATTTTTGAAAAAATAGGAGTAAAATTTGATGGTGAAACTCTATCTAACGGCAAAGTAAATATTTCATATTCAATTATTTCCAATAATTTTAAATTTATTTCCATAAAATTCGATGAAACCTTTTGCGATATGACTTGTCATTATTGGGTTCGATATTATAATTTTAACTCTGCCAATGGCTATTTGATGCAACTTAAAGATTTTTTTACAGAAAAAGGCTTTGCCGCTTTTAAGAAAAAAATTTTGAAAAAACGAACGGAGAAATTTAATAAAGAATTATTAAAAGAAAATACTCAAAAAGAACATTTTTCTTATGTTTTGGCTTGTATTAAAGAC
>WRGS01000048.1 GCA_009787075.1 Paludibacter sp. | reverse complement strand
CGTGTAAATCGAATTGATGTCAATGATAAAAATTTCAAAAAAAATCATAGCACAATAAAATCGATGGTTAAAAATCCTAATAATAAGGAATATTTAGACCAACTTTTTTACACAGACGGACTTGTGTATCTTGCTGAAAAAGACACAGTTAAAGCATTGGAACAGTTGGCTTTGGCAGCCGACAGCAGTAGCCGTAATGGAATTGACAAGGCAAAAGCGCTTGTTTTGGCAGGCGATATTTATTATTCTCAAAAAAATTATGTCAAAGCCTATCCGTGTTATGCCGATGCAGCAACTATTATTTCGCCAGAAAACGAAATGTATGCCCGCGTTAATAATCTTTCGTTGATGCTTGGCGAGTTAGCCACTGAAAATCAAATAGTTATTACCAACGACAGTTTGTTGCAAATCGCCGCTTTGCCCCAAGACGAACAGATGAAAATCATAAATAAAATTATTGAAAATAAGAAAAAAGCCGATGAACAGGCGCAGCTAAATTCCGACAGGACACAACGCGCAGAGCAAAACAACACTTACAATCCGTTTGGAGATGATTTTAGTGTTCCGCAAAATCCAATGATGAATATGGGCAGAGCAAGCGCAGATTGGTATTTTTACAATACAAATTTGGTGCGAACAGGCAAATCGGATTTCAGGCGCAAATGGGGAAACCGAAGATTAGAAGATAATTGGCGGCGAACAAGTAAATCGAATACAATGTTTGCCTCTGATAATCAAAATATTACGCCAACAGAAACAGCAGAAGAAAATTCTGAAAGCGTTTTTGATGATGCTTTCGGTAATTCAGGCGAAAAACAAAAAACAGTTGCCGATTCCTACGACCCGCAATTTTATTTACAGCAGTTGCCTCTTACCCGCGCGGCAAAGGCGCAAGCAAACGAACAAACTGCTAAGGCGATGTTCAATATGGGGACAATTCTTAAAGATAAATTGGAAGATTTTCCTTCGGCAATGAGCGTGTTCGGCGAGTATGAACGCCGTTTTGCAAATCATCAAAATGTGGTTGATGCTTATTTTCAGCAATTTATTATAATGGAGCGCACGCAAGATTATAATCAGGCGGAAGTTTTTCGTTACAAAATTCTTAACGAATATCCCGAATCCAAATACGCGCTGATGCTACAAAATCCAAATTTTGTTGAGCAACAGCAAAAAATGTTTGCCGAACAGGATTCGCTGTACAGCGCAACTTACGCCGCTTATATGCACAATAATTTCCGCGCTGTTTTTGCAAACAACAATTATGCGCGTAAAAATTTCCCGCACTCGAAACTGATGCCCAAATTTGATTTCTTAAGCGCATTGAGCGTTGGCAGAACACTTCCACGTGATAGTTTTGCCACAAAACTCGAAAATTTAATTAGCACTTATCCGCAGGCAGATGTAACTTCGATGGCAAAAGATATTTTGGCGCTTGTCGGGCAGGGGCGTGAAAATTTTCAGGGCGGGTCGGCAGGCAATTTGCTTGCTTTGCGCGAAGAAACATTATCGGCTGAAAATCAGACGAATAACCAAACAAGTTCAAGAAAGTTTTCTCTTGAAAAAATGAGCAAACACCGCTTAATGCTCAATGCTGTGGCTACCAAAAAAGCGATGAACGAACTGCTTTATCAGGTTGCCGTTTATAATTTTTCGCGGTTTATGATTAAGGATTTTGAATTGATAATGACAAGCATAGACAGTACGCATAATATATTGTCTGTTACCAATTTAGAAAGTTTTGACGAGGCGCAGTGGTATAAAAAATCGCTCGCTGCCGATACGGTTATTGCCCCGCTTTTTGCAAAACTTAATATTACTCCTGTGGTAATTTCCGAAGACAATTACGCAGTTTTGCAGGCGGGAGTTGGTTTGGATAAATATTTAGGTTTTGAAAAAGAAATAGAAAAATATGTCGAACCAACAAAAAAACAAAAGGAAATTGCGGAAAATCTTGTAAGTATTTCTTCTTCAAAAAATAAAAATCAAAATGTTGATATAAAGGTTTTGGAATTGCCAAAAGCGGAAACTTCAAAAGCGGAAACGCAACAACCGCAAATAGAGCAACCAGAGCAACCAAAAGCAGAAACACAGCAACCGCAAGCGGAACAACCAAAAGTTGAAGTGCAACAACCGCAAGCAGAACAGCCAAAAATTGAAACTCCAAAAGAGGAACAGCAGCCGAAACCCGCAGCCGAAAAATACAAAAATCTTTTCTATATTGAGCCAAATGCCGAACATATAGTTGCACTCTATGTTTTGAACGGAAAAGTTGATGCAGGAAAAACAGGTGCGGCTTTTGACGCATATAATGCTGAAAATTACCAGATTATAAATTTGAATGTAACTTTTGAAAACTTTGGCGGAAAAGAAGTTGTCGTCATTGGCGCGTTTCCAAACGCCGAATCTGCAAAATCGTATTTACTGCGAATGGTAAAGGAAAGAACGCTTTTCGATGGACTAAAAGGCGCGACTTATCGTAACCTTGTCGGCACACGCGAAAATATAACAACAGCCGCCAAAAACGCCACAAATATGACTGTATATTCAGAATTTATGAACGAATATTATTTGAAATAAATCGGTTAAGCCTTCTGTAAGTAGTCAATAAATATCTTCTAAACGGTTTCAGCAGCAACCAAAGGCGGAAATAAAGATTTTCCCACCTGTTTGGCAATGTGATTTTTTTGCCGCTTTTACGAATAATTGCAACAACAACGCCGATAACATCTGCACGTGTTGCGATTTCCGTGCTGCGTACTCCATCACCCTGAATAACAAGTTTTTCAGCATCAATCTTTATAATTCTGTGCAAAAGATGTCGGTCGTTGTAACGAAAAAGCACAATTTGTCCAACAGCGAGCGACTTTTCATCGGCAGACGACAAAACAACCACATCGCGCCCGCTGCGCAAAAGCGGTGTCATACTTCTACCTTTGACGGTAATACTGACGTTTTCGCCTGCCGACAAAATTTTTTCTATTTCGCTGAAAAACAAATTATTAGGTATTACTTTCATTATTGGTTTTTACAAAACATTATCCAACTTTAAAGTATCTAAAACCAAACGCGCAGCATCGGCATTTGGCAAACATTTGAGATAATAAACAGGAATTTTTTTCAAAATTTCAGAAATAATTTCGTAATTTTTATCCGTAAAAAATTCATCATTAAAATAATAAAATCGAGAAGAGCCAAGTAATACCGTTAATGCCTCGTAGAGTGTTAATTTGGAAATTTTGTTGTGCGGAGCTTGTTCGAGCAGCACAAAAGCCGCTGTTTGCGCCGATTGATTTTTGTAGCACGGCGTTTTGCCCGACCACGGCGCGCCCCAAGTAATCACTTTATCTTCAGTAATTTGCACAAAAGG
>WRGS01000047.1 GCA_009787075.1 Paludibacter sp. | reverse complement strand
TTGTACTTGGAATTATAATTGGAATTACAACCAGATATTTGTTTCTATAAATTGAATTTTTAAAATTTTAAATTGATTACTAAAAAATAAAATATTTTTAAAATAAGAATTAAATCTTATTGTTGAGTTTTTGTTATAAAAAATGAATAATATTCGGAATTTTTGCATAATAGCGCATATTGACCACGGCAAAAGTACCCTTGCCGACCGTTTGCTTGAATACACAAATACTGTAACAGGCAAAGATTTGCAGGCGCAAGTGCTCGACGATATGGATTTGGAGCGCGAACGCGGAATAACTATCAAAAGCCACGCTATTCAAATGCTGTATCGTCCGCCTGTAACTTCGGAAAAAAAAGCGGGAGGCGAGGCGTTCATTCTTAATCTGATTGACACTCCGGGGCATGTCGATTTTTCGTATGAAGTCAGCCGCTCTATTGCTGCATGCGAAGGCGCACTGCTCGTTGTCGATGCCACGCAAGGTATTCAGGCACAGACAATTAGCAATCTTTATATGGCTATTGACCATAATCTTGAAATTATTCCTGTAATGAATAAAATGGATATGGACAACGCCATGCCCGAAGAAGTTGAAGACCAGATAGTAGATTTGCTCGGCTGCAAACGCGATGAAATTATTCGCGCCAGCGGAAAAACGGGAATGGGCGTTGAACAAATACTTGAAGCCATTGTCAGCCGTGTTCCGCAGCCCAAAGGCGACCCCGTCGCTCCGCTGCAATGTTTGATTTTTGACTCGGTTTTTAATTCTTTTCGTGGAATTATTGCTTATTTTAAAATT
The DNA here is from genome assembly GCA_009787075.1 of Paludibacter sp. GTDB lineage: Bacteria > Bacteroidota > Bacteroidia > Bacteroidales > Paludibacteraceae > WRGS01. Next base: position 2,564 of record WRGS01000047.1, on the reverse strand, counting down.
GAAAACGGCACAATCCGCAAAGGCGATTTGGTAAAATTTGTTGCTACGGAAAAAGAATATAATGCCGATGAAATTGGCGTTCTCAAACTCAATATGCAGCCCGCAGACGAGATGAGCGCGGGAAATGTCGGTTATATTATTTCAGGTATAAAAACTTCAAAAGAAGTAAAAGTTGGCGATACGATTACGCACGTAAAACGTCCCTGTGCAAAGGCAATTGCGGGCTTTGAGGAAGTTAAGCCGATGGTTTTTGCAGGTGTGTATCCTATTGAAACAGAGGATTTTGAAAATCTTCGTTCGGCAATAGAAAAACTGCAACTCAACGATGCCTCGCTCACTTTTGAGCCCGAAAGTTCGGTTGCTTTGGGTTTTGGCTTTCGTTGCGGATTTTTGGGTTTGCTGCATATGGAAATTGTGCAGGAACGGTTAGACCGTGAGTTTGACATGAACGTAATTACCACAGTGCCAAATGTTTCGTATAAAGTTTTTACAAAAAAAGGCGATGAACTTGAAGTGCATAATCCGGCAGGGCTGCCCGATATTATGGCGATAGAACATATTGAAGAGCCGTATATTCGTGCTTCAATTATTACCAAAACTGATTTTATCGGACAAATTATGACGCTTTGTCTTGGCAAACGCGGCGAATTGATCAAGCAGGAATATATTTCAGGTAACCGAATGGAGTTGATTTTTGATATGCCGCTCGGCGAAATTGTTTTTGATTTTTATGATAAATTAAAATCTATTTCAAAAGGTTATGCTTCGTTTGATTATCATTCGCACGGCTACCGCCCATCCAAACTAATTAAACTTGATATTTTGCTCAACGGCGAAAGCGTTGATGCTTTATCGTCGTTAATTCATGTTGATAATGCGGTTAATTTGGGCAGACGGATGTGCGAAAAACTGAAAGAATTAATTCCGCGCCAACAATTCGATATTGCCATTCAGGCGGCAATAGGCGCGAAAATAATTGCCCGCGAAACAATTAAGGCGGTACGCAAAGACGTTACCGCCAAATGTTACGGCGGCGACATTACCCGCAAACGCAAACTTTTGGAAAAACAGAAAAAAGGCAAAAAACGAATGAAACAAATCGGCTCGGTAGAAGTGCCGCAAAAAGCGTTTTTGGCGGTATTGAAATTAGATTAACGTTTTTCTATTCTCGCAATCAATTCTTTTGCCAAATCCATATAATTTTGCGAACCTTTGGAATCACCGTCGTAAGTCAAAACGGGTTTTCCATAACTTGGCGCTTCGCTTAAGCGTACATTGCGGTAAATTACCGTGTTGAAAACCATATCGCCAAAATGATTTTTTACTTCGTCGTAAACCTGATTTGCAAGGCGCAGGCGATTGTCGTACATTGTGAGCAAAAAGCCCTCAATTTCCAAAGACGGATTGAGTTTAGATTTTATTATCTTAATGGTATTTAGCAATTTACTTATGCCTTCAAGCGCAAAATATTCGCATTGAACAGGAATAATTACTGTGTCGGAAGCCGTCAGTGCATTTACCGTAATCAGCCCAAGCGAAGGCGAACAGTCGATAAGAATAAAATCGTAACTTTCGCGCAGAGGCGCAAGAATTTTTTGCAACACTTTTTCGCGGTCGTCTTTGTTAAGTATCTCAATTTCTGCGCCTACAAGGTCGATATGCGAAGGCAGTACAAACAGATTTTCAATTTCGGTAGACACAATCGCACGTTCAACGGGCGCGTTGTCAATCAGGCATTCGTAAATTGTCAATGTCAGATTTTTAATGTCAATCCCCAAGCCCGACGATGCGTTTGCCTGCGGGTCAGCATCGACAACCAACACTTTTTTGCCCAAAGTTGTAAGCGAAGCCGCTAAATTTATTGCAGTCGTGGTTTTGCCTACACCGCCTTTCTGATTTGCCAAACAAATAATTTTTCCCATTATTTTTTTAATTTAAATTTAATTATTTATAAAAATATAAGATTCTGAAAATCAATATTTTATTTTAAAAATACAACTTTATTCCTACTTTTTTAAAATAATTTGCAAAAGTAATCAATAATTGATTAAACTTATTAACAAAAAAATATGACTTATCAACAATTTTTCAAAATACCTTAAAATAAATTTTTATTTTTCCAAAAAAGAGGTTATCTTTGCAATCTGTTTTATTTAATTAAGGAAAAATTTCCCTAATTGAATTATATACAGTTAAAAATCAAATATTTATAAATTTTTTAATTTTAATTCTTTATAAAAAATGAAACCAACTCATATTGAACATCTCGGCATTGCCGTAAAAAATTTGGAAACTGCAATTCCTTATTACGAAAAAGTTCTCGGATTGAAATGTTACAACATTGAAACTGTTGAAGACCAGAAAGTTAAGACGGCTTTTTTCAAAGTCGGTCAAACCAAAATTGAACTGCTTGAACCTACGAGCGAAGAAAGCACTATCGCCAAATTTATTGAGAAAAAAGGCGAGGGCGTTCATCATATCGCCTTTGCGGTTGATAATGTTGCAAATGCCTTGGCTGAGGTTGAAGCGGCTGGCGTTCAACTGATTGACAAAGCTCCGCGCGG
>WRGS01000046.1 GCA_009787075.1 Paludibacter sp. | reverse complement strand
GTGATAGATTTGTCAAACAGGATTCTATGCGATGAAAAAATCAGAAATTTTGTAGAAACGATTATTGAAAAAGGTTTTGGGAAAACAGTAGAAATAAATGATGACAGGAAATTGGTTAATCTGTTGCCAATTTTGAATTTGCAGGACGACATTGAGCGATTAAAATTAGACAATGAACATGAGGCAGGCGAGAATGCGATTTGTTATTTGAACGAACTGAATATTTATATCAATAATGTTTGCAAACTAAATTGCGCTTTTTGCAATTTATACTCCATGCAAACCAAATCGTGTTTTAAAAATGAAAACAATGTTGTTTTTCCAATAAAAAAACTAAAAGAAATATTTGATAGTTTGCAATATACACAATTAAAAAACGTTAATATTTTGGGCGGAAATATATTTTTATATCCGCATTTTAATGAACTGTTGGAACTTACAAAAAATTATGATTTCAGTTTTCATTTTTGGGTGCATATTTTTAATGCTGCTGGAAATGAAAAGTTATTATCTTTTCATTTTCAAGAAATCATAATTACTTTTCCAATTGATAAAGAAAAAATTATTAATTTTGCGCGTTTGCAAAAAGACAATGATAAAATTACATATCATTTTTTGATAGAAAACGATATGCAGTATATTGAAACCGAGAATATTATAAACGAAGCAAGTATAAAAAACTTTCAAATTGCGCCAATTTTTACAGGTATAAATCTGTCTTTTTTTCAGAATAATATTTATTTAAGTAATGAAGATATTTTAGGTTCTGTGGTTTCACAGCGTATAATTTTTTGTAATCAGAAATTAAATTCCAATTTCTTTGGAAAATTGTATATTTTGCCTGATGGCAATGTAAGAGCAAATTTAAACGCGAAATTTTTAGGAAATATTTTTGAAAATTCAGTTATTGAATTGATTGCCAAAGAATTAACTGAAAATACTGTATGGCGTAAAACAAGAAATGAAAAACCATGTTCCGATTGTTTATATCAATTTATTTGTCCGCCGCCATCGAATTACGAAATAGCGATTGACAAACCAAATCTTTGCAATGTAAAAAAATGATTTTAAAACAAACGAAATACAACAGAATGACATTACGTTTTTTGACGTGTTTTTTTGTTGTGTTTTGCGCTTTGCATATAGCAGCGCAAACAAAAATTTCTGGAAATATCAAAAACGAAAAAGGCGATAATTTGTCGGCTGTACTTGTTACGTTATTACATATAAACGACAGTTCCATAGTGAGTTACGCTTACAGCAATGAAGCAGGAAACTATGTGCTTAACACTGATAGCCGAAACGCTGAATTTTTATTGTCTGTTTCGGGCTTAACGATAGTTTCGCAAGTGCGGAAAATAAAAAACGTTTCGCAAACACAAAATTTTGTTGTTGCCGAAAAGGAAATTGAATTGAAGCAGGTAATTGTAAAACCGCCAAAAATTACATACAATAAAGATACGCTCAACTATTCTGTTGCATCTTTTGCCGACAGCAGAGATTATTCTATTGGCGATGTTTTGAAAAAAATGCCCGGAATTGAAGTCTCCGAATCTGGTCAAATTAAATATCAAGGCGTTAATATTAACAAATTTTATGTAGAAAATATGGATTTGTTGCAAGGACGTTACGGCATTGCAACAAACAATATTCGCGCAAAAGACGTTTCAACGGTGCAGGTACTCGAAAATCATCAGCCGATTAAGGCGATGGATAGCGTGCGAATTTCCAACCAAGCGGCTATTAACTTAAAATTGCAAGACGAAGCCAAAGGAAAGCCTATTGTTTTGGCGCTGGCAGGCGCAGGTGCAACGCCGTTTTTGTGGAATAATGAACTTACAGCGATGTTTTTCGGTAAGACTTTTCAAAATATTTCTACATATAAAACCAACAACACAGGCAACGATTTATCGAGTGAATTGCGCTCATTTACAAATAATCTTGCAATGGAATCAATGCAAATTACCAATGTTCAAATGCCTTCGCCGCCAAATATCAGCCAAAATCGCTATCTTTTTAACAATTCGCATGCGGTTACGCTTAATAATGTAAGAGGTTTTGGAAAAGATAAGGATAAAACGCTGAATTTCAATTTAATATATTATCACGACTTGGAAAAGCGCAACAGCAGTGAATTTTCTTCGTATTTTATTGAAAAAGACAGTGCACTACGAATTAACGAACAACTTAATTCACGTGCAAAAACCGACAGATTAGAAACAGAAATTTGTTATAATCATAATGCAAATAACAGATATTTAAACAATTACATTAATATTGCAGGCAATTGGGAACATGACGAAGGCGACATTTTCAACGGGTTTAAAATTAGTCAGAAACTTTATCGTCCGTCTTTAAAAGCAACAAATTCATTTAATTTGATAAAAAGCAAAAACGAAAAAGGATTTGATTTTTTATCGCAAATTGGCTTTGCCTCAACGCCTCAAAATCTTGTATCTACGCCCGGACTTTATGCAGAATTACTAAACAGCGGCAACGATTTTGCACAAATAAAGCAAAATGCGAGGATAAATTCTTTTGCAACAGACAATCGGTTTTCGCTGCTTACAGCAATGAAAATCGGCAATATCCGCATTAATCCTACGGCGCATGTGCGTATAAACGCAGATTTTTTGACTTCCGAACTTTTTCCTGCCGACGAATATGGAAATGCCCTGACCACTCCGCCTGACAGTATGAAAAACAGTCTTTTGCGCATAGATCTTGAGCCTTCTTTGGGTTTTGGCGCAGATTATACAATCGGAAAGTTAAAGATAAATGCTTATATGCCAATTGCCTACTATTATTTTGATTTGAAAAATAAAATTTTCCCAACTTCCAATAAAAATTCGCAAAAATTGTATTTTGACCCATCAATCAAATTACAATATGCTTTAAATCAAAAACTTGAATTTAATGCCCAATATTTCAATACAATGCAAACAAACAGCATTGACGAACTTTGCAGCGGTTTTTTGCTGCAATCGTATCGAAATATCAACTGCTTTAACAGCAATTTTGCTACTTACAGAACAAACAGCGTTTTGTTAAGTGTTTCATTTAAAAATATTTTTCAAATGCTTTTCATTAATGGAAAAATAACGTATAACAATATGAAAAGTAATGTAATGTATGTTCAAAATTTTTCTGAAAATCTATTATTGACTTCTTCAATTGAAAAACCAAATACACGAAAAATTGTAAATTTTTCAGGGAAAATAAGCAAAGGGTTTGATTTTTGGCAATTACTTGTAAACTTAAATACGTCATACACAATCAGTTTGGCACAACAGATAAGACAGGAAAACTTGGTAAACGGACAAAAT
>WRGS01000045.1 GCA_009787075.1 Paludibacter sp. | reverse complement strand
GTTTTGAGCGCGACCTTCAGATGTACTGTTTGTTGCAACAGGTTGTTTTTCTCCCATACCTGCAACTGTAATATCGCTTGCAGGAATACCTTTGCTTACCAAATAATTTTTAACAGTTGTTGCGCGGTCAAGCGAAAGCGCCTGATTGTAAGCATCTGTACCAATAGCGTCTGTATGACCGATAATTTTGATTTTGCTGCCAATTGCATTTTCTTTCAAAATTGTTGCAACATTGTTCAAAATATCAAATGAAGTAGGTTTATCTAACGGATTGTCATTGGCAATAGTGCTTTTGTCGAAGTGGAAATGAATATTGTCGAACGATACTCTAACAGGATTTGCATTCTTACCTGCAGCAAGGTCGTTATTCATTTTTTGCAAATCTTTCTTCAACTGGTCGATGTCGTTAGTGTTTTTGTTAACTTTCGGCTCAAGATTTTTCAAATCGTTGTCCAAATTTTTCAAACCTTTTTCGAGTGCATCAACACGCTGTTTGAGCCCTTCATCGTTTGGAGCAACTTGATAAAGGTCAGCAAAATATTCTTTTACAGTAGCATTGCGTGTATGGTCGTTTTTGTTTGCGCCAAATTTGAAACGCAAACCGATGTTAACTAACCATGCATCGTTGTTGTAAGTCCCCTGCGAACCGTCAGCGCCTTGTTTTCCGCCTAATACGTCAAAAGAGTATGCACGGAATTGACCTTCCATAATTAACGCCAAAACTTTTGTAAAGTTGTAATCGAAGTTGAAACCGCTTGTAAGTAATGGAGAAACATTGTTTTTCTTTATCATCACTTTTGGGTCATTGTCTTCGTGCGAATTAAATCCAACTCCCAATCCAAAGTTTGCCCAAAGAGCGGTCTTACGCCAAAAACCTCTTCTCAAAGGCGAAACGAAATTTGAAATGTTGAAAGTACTGTTCAAAGCAGCGTCAATCGTGTGTCCCTTAAATTGGTAGCGGCTATAATCGTAATAACCTGCTTCTATACCAATGCCGTAATAAGGAGTTGCGGTATAATCCACTTGAATTACAGGAGCCTGCCAACTAGAACGATTGACAAAAAAGTTTTCCTTAGGGGGAACGAGAGTAGCCCTAGGGTCGCGCTGAATGCGGAACTGATTAAGACCTCCTTTAATAGCCACCGACCAACGCGAATAGTCTTTAACTGCGTTCGTCTCGGCGCTTTCCTGTGCAGCAACTGCTCCAAAAATCATTGCTGCAGCAAACATAAAGATAGTTTTCTTCATAAAAAATCCAATTTTGATGTTAATATTATTTTTACCTAAAAATTATTTATTTATTCAAATTAAAAAACGTGCAAAGTTACAATATATTTTTTAATAACCAACAAAATAAATGTTTTTTTTTAATTTTTTTTTAAAATAATTTACATAAAAAATTTTTCAATCAATGTAAAATTTTAAAAATCAATTCTTTATAAATTTCCAAATCATTATTTTCTGTTACCTCAAAACCTTTACTTTTAGCATCGGCTTTGCGCAGATAACTTATTATTTTCACAGTTTTTTGCGCATTAAAAGTTTTGGCGGCGTTGGCAATGTTTTCGGCGACGGGATACGGCGGTATGCCAAGTTCTTTCCCTATTTCCGCGCTTTTGGCTCGTTTGTCGTTAAAATTCTCATTTCCAACAAGTTTTATGTTAGCAGGCAAATAATGATAAAGCGTAATGTTTGCAAAAAAATTGAACAACTGCGGCAATACCATTTGTATCGGGTTTGCTTTTTTGTTGTCGGCAAAATAACGCACAATGCGGTTCGCTTTCAAGGCATCTCGTTGAATTAAAGCCGTTTGCAGTTCAAAAACGTTATAATCCTTGCTAATACCAATATTGCGTTCAATATGTTCAACAGTGATTTTTCGGCTGCCTTCAGGTAATGTAATTATCAGTTTATCAAGTTCATTTACAATTTTACTCAAATCCGTTCCCAAAAATTCGCACAAAATTGCCACCGATTTACCGTCCATTTCAATTTTCTGACTTTGAGCATAAGTTTTTACCCACGTTTCAATTTCGTAGTCGCGCAATTTGTTCGATTCAAACACAATTCCGATTTTTTCAATTTCCTTAATCCATTTCAAACGTTTATCAGGCGAACCATATTTATAGCAAAACACTAATATTGTTGAATTTAGCGGTTTTTGCAAATAAAATGACAAATTTTCCCAGTCTTTTTTGATATTTTGTGCTTCTTTTACTATAATTACTCGATTGGCAGACATTACAGGATATTCTTTTGCTGCATTTATAATTTTTGAAATATCCGCATCCTGTCCGTAATACACAATTTGATTGAACTGTTTATCGGTTTCAGAGAGCGCATTTTCTTCAATAAATTCCGCAATTTTATTTATATAATACGGCTCTTCGCCCATTAAAAAATAAATGGGTTTGTATGATTTTTGTTGTAAATCGCTGATAATCTGCTCGTAAGTTATTCCTTCCTTTTTTGCCATTTTTAATAAATAAAAAATATCAGAAAATTTTATTTTGCAAAGTTACTTTTTTTATTGAAAAAAACTTACCTTTGTCATAAATTTTAAAAAAATATGTATAAAACCCAACGCCGCCCTGAGCGGGAAATGATTTTTGGCATCCGCGCTGTGATTGAAGCGGTGAAAAGCGGAAAAATGATTGAAAAAATTTTGGTACGCCGCGATATGAGCAGCCAATTGTCGCGTGAACTTTTTGCCGCTGCCGCTGCCGAAAATATTCCTGTGCAAAAAATACCGATTGAAAAACTAAATCAATTTACTTCAAAAAATCATCAGGGTACGGTTGCCTTTATTTCGCCTGTTGAATTTCAATTGATAGAAAATATTATTCCTGCGCTTTTTGAGCAGGGAAAAAATCCGTATATAGTTGTGCTTGACGGAGTTACCGATGTTCGCAATTTTGGTGCAATTGCCCGTACAGCCGAATGTGCAGGTGTTTCGGCTATTGTTGTGCCTTCGGCGCACAGCGCGGCAATCAATGCCGATGCGGTAAAAACTTCGGCGGGCGCGCTGCTGACAGTTCCTGTGTGCCGCGTGCAAAATTTGAGAAATGCGCTGCAATATCTTGCACAAAGCGGATTGAAAATTGTTGCTATTACGGAAAAAGCGGACAAAAATTATACAACTATTTCATATTCAGTTCCTTTAGCGTTGGTTTTGGGTTCGGAAGATGAGGGAATTTCGCCCGAAATTTTGAAAATGTGCGATGAGCAAGCCGCAATTCCGCTTTCAGGTACAATTGAATCGTTGAATGTTTCGGTGGCGGCGGGCGTAGCGATGTATGAGGTTGTGCG
>WRGS01000044.1 GCA_009787075.1 Paludibacter sp. | reverse complement strand
ATAATCATAAACTTCAATATCGCCGTGATACGAAAAACCGAGATTCCGGATTTTACCTTTTTTGCGTTCTTCCAAAAGAAAATCCAAAATTCCATTGTCGATATAACGCTTGTTAAACACTTCCATTCCGCCTCCGCCAATGCTGTGAAGCAGATAATAGTCAATCACATCAACCTGTAAATTTTTAAACGAATTGTTGTACATCGCTATGCTGCCTGCCCGCGTTTGACTTTCGGGGTCGAAGTTTGAAAGTTTTGTGGCAACAAAATATTTATTGCGCGGGTGGCGGCTCAACGCTTTCCCTGTTGCAACTTCGGACAAGCCCATAATATAGCGCGGCGAAGTGTCAAAATAATTTACGCCATGTTCGATGGCATAATCAACTAATTGATTTACAAGTCCCTGTTGAATTTCGTCGTCTTCGCTGTTCTGTTTTTTCTTTGTTGGGAGGCGCATCATTCCAAATCCAAGAAGCGAAACACGGTCGCCTGTCGAATGATTTGTGCGGTAAGTCATTTTATCTGTTGGAATATCGCCGCTATGTTGCCCCGATTGGTTTGTGTCTTGTTCGCTTTCAGGAGTACAGCCATAAAAAGCCGCCGCTGATGCAACCGCTCCCGCACCAAAAATTTTCAGAAAATCGCGCCGCGAAATATTTTTATTGTTCATAATATTTATTTTTTTGTTGATTTAATTTTTAAAAAATTGCATACAAACATATATTTATCGGTTTGCATACTGCTGCTGATAATATTGCTGATATGCGCCGTTGATAACATTATCCAACCATTGCTCGTTTTCCAAATACCAGTCAACTGTTTTTTCAAGTCCTTCTTCAAATTGCAAAGACGGTTTCCATCCGAGTTCGCGCTGAAGTTTAGAAGAATCAATTGCATAACGGAGGTCGTGCCCTGCGCGGTCGGTGACAAAAGTTATCAGTTTTGCCGATTCGCCCTGTTCGCGCCCAAGTTTTTTGTCCATAATTTTGCACAGCATACGGATTAAATCAATATTTGTCCATTCGTTGTTGCCGCCGATATTGTATGTTTGCCCATCTTTTCCGTTGTGAAAAATAATATCAATAGCACGTGCGTGATCGTTCACCCAAAGCCAATCGCGCACATTTTCGCCTTTTCCGTAAATTGGAATCGGTTTTTTGTGTTTAATATTATTGATTGCAAGAGGAATAAGTTTTTCAGGAAAATGATTTGCGCCATAATTATTGGAACAGTTTGACACCACAACAGGCAGTCCGTAAGTATCGTGATATGCGCGGACAAAATGGTCGGAACTCGCTTTGGAAGCCGAATAAGGTGAATGAGGAGCGTATTTTGTAGTTTCCACAAAAAATGTTCCGTCATTTTCCAATGCCCCATAAACTTCGTCAGTAGAAATATGATAAAAACGTTTTCCTTCAAAATTGCCTTTCCAAGCATCTTTGGCGGCGTTAAGCAAATTTACCGTGCCAAAAACATTTGTTTTGATAAACGCCATCGGGTCGGTAATCGACCTGTCCACATGACTTTCGGCAGCAAGATGAATCACGCCGTCAAAATTATATTTTGCAAAAAGCGCAGGTACAAACTTTTCGTCTGTAATATCTCCTTTTTCAAAAACATAATTCGGCGCATTTTCGATTTCTTTAAGATTTTCCAAATTGCCCGCATAAGTCAGTGCATCAAGATTAACAATTTGATAATCAGAGTATTTTTTTACAAATAATCGAACAACATGCGAGCCGATAAACCCCGCGCCTCCTGTGATTAAAATATTTTTTTTCATTTTTTTACATTAAAATTTTTGCAAAAATACAAAAAAAAATCAAATTTATATTTACATTTAATTTTTGGATTTTTGCCTTATGTGCATTTAATCAACACGCGAATAGCAATATTTTAAGCATATCATAAAAAAACTTCAATCTTTGTTATGCGGTAGCCTCAAATCTCATATCAGTCCATCGCTTGCCCTGCATTGTTGCTCAACTGTACCATTCGGTCATATTCTTCGGGCGAAAGGTCTAAATAGTAATAATTTTGCGGATTCATAATATTGCCGTTCAAATGCACTTCATAATGCAGATGCGGACCTGTTGAAAGTCCTGTGCTACCAATCAGTCCAATTATGTCGCTGCGATGAACGGTTTGCCCTTGTCGAACTAAAATCTTGCTCAAATGTCCGTAAAGCGTAATATAACCGTAGCCGTGGTCAATTTCAACACAGTTTCCGTAACCGCTTCTCCATTCTGCTTCAATCACCTTTCCGTTGCCTGTGGCATAAACGTCAGTGCCTTCGGGCGCGGTAAAATCCATTCCTGCGTGAAAACGGCTCGTGTGGTAAATCGGATGAACGCGCCAGCCATAACCTGAGGCAACGCGCGTAAGGTCTTTATTTAGAACAGGTTGAATAGCAGGAATATTATTCAGACGATTTTCGTAATCTTTTGCCAAATTAACAATTTCATCATAGGATTTCGACTGTTGATAAAGTTTTAACCGCACATCATCAACTCTTTTTGTAGTAGCAACCAAAATTTCGGAATTTGTTTTTTCTAAAAGTTGCCTGTAAAAAGCCGAATTGACCGAATAACTGCTGTCTAACTTGAGCGGGTCTGCCTGAAAAATTACGCGATAAAGATTATTATCGCGGTCTTGAAGGTCGGCAAGAACAGTCTGGACTTCTTTAACTTCTTTATTAAGTATTTGATATTGAACCGTTTGCTGTTTTAACTTGTTTTTCAAAATTTTTTCTTCCGGCGAATCAATCAATGAGTTAATCACAAAGAAAAACACTACCCCAAGTGCAAAAGCCGAAAATAAATGTACAGCGATGCGCTTCAAATAATAGCCGATATTGTATATAATCGGCTCAAATTTAAGCGTTTCAGGATTGAAATGGTATTTGCGTTTTTTAGGCATTGATTAATTTTTATTTTACAAATTATTGTTTGCAAAAATAATAAATTTTGATAAAAATATTCATTTTAAAATATTTTTTTTATTAAATCATCACGTTTTATTTTTCGTAAATAATTAATAATTTGATTTTTATATTCTTTTTTATACCAAAAGAAAAACATTCGTTGTGCAAGTTTTTCTTCTTTTGTTTTTGCTACAAAAATTTTTTCCTTTGTGTAAGGGTCTGTTTCGGTGTAATACATTTCTGTTGCCAAAGTCATTGGCGTTGGCGTAAAATCCTGAACCTGTTCGAGTTGAAAGTTCATTTTTTTTGTTTTTACAGCAAGTTCAGCCATATCTTCGGGCTGGCAGGCAGGATGCGAAGATATGAAATA
>WRGS01000043.1 GCA_009787075.1 Paludibacter sp. | reverse complement strand
TTTTTCCTGAATCTGATTTGGCGGCATGCCGCCAAATCAGATTGTTTTACTCATTAAAGTTGCATTTGTTAGTTGAAGTTAAGAATTTATCTAAATTTATTGCGTTTAGAAAATGCCTAACGGCATTCAAAATTCCTTTCTGGATTGCTTCGAGCTTCGCCCTCGCAAAGACGTAAAACACGAGAGCAACAGTCATTGCGAGGGCGAAGCAGGAAGCAATCCAGCACCTTTTCCCATAGAGGCTATCTCAAAAGGGCAGTCTTTTTTTATGATTTTTTGCAAAAACTTGTTATTTGAGACACTACCAAAAATATAAACCACTCAAATTTTAAAAACTCAATAAAACTTGCCGCTTAAAAATAACAAAGGGGCTGTCATTTTGAGACAGCCCCTTTCTCAATCAACACTTACTATAAAAAATTATAAAATAATGTTATTTATTCTTCTGCAACTACTTCAAAAGGCACATCTATGCTAACTTCGCGGTGCAGTTTGAGAGTTGCCGAATATGAACCAACTTCTTTAACATGTTCTTTGAGCGAAATGTTCTTTTTATCAACATTGTAGCCTGCTTTTTCAAATGCATCAGCAAGTTGAGCGGCTGCCACTGCGCCAAAAATTTTACCCGTCTGGCTGGCTTTCGCCTTAACTGTCAAAACAACATTTTTGAGTTTGTCGGCAAGTTCAAGCGCGTCATTTTTAATCTTTTCTATTTTGTGAGAACGCTGTCTAAGGTTTTCGGCTAATACTTTTTTTGCCGATTCGGAAGCGATAACCGCTTTTTTTTGAGGTATCAAAAAGTTGCGTCCGTAACCGTCTTTTACCTTTACAATATCGTCTTTGTAGCCCAAATTTACTACGTCTTCTTTCAAAATTATTTCCATACAAATTCCTCCTTTTTCTAAAAATTATTTCAACATATCAGTTACATAAGGAAGCAAAGCCAGATGACGCGCGCGTTTTACCGCTTGAGCCACTTTGCGTTGAAATTTCAACGAAGTACCTGTCAGACGGCGCGGGAGAAGTTTTCCCTGCTCGTTGAGGAATTTTTTCAAAAATTCAGGGTCTTTGTAATCAATGTACTTAATGCCCGCTTTTTTGAAACGACAATATTTTTTCTTGTTCAAATCAACCGCCGATGGGGTTAAATAGCGTAATTCCGAATTGTTATTATATTCTGCCATAATTTATTCCTCCTCATCAATAATTTCATCAACTATCAACGGCTCTTCAACAATCAGTTCAACCTGATGTGCGGGCTGTTCTTTTTTATTATTTTTACGTTTTTCAGCGTATTCGTAAGCGAACTTATCCAAACGGAAAGTAAGAAAACGAATTACGCGCTCATCGCGGCGGTATTGCGTCTCAAGAGTGGCAATCAGCTGTGGCTCGGCATCAAACTGCAACAGGTTGTAAAATCCTGTGTGCTTTTTCTCAATGGGGTAAGCAAGTTTGCGCAAACCCCAATTCTCCTCGTGGGTGATAGTTGCGCCGCCTTCGGTGAGAACGGACTTAAACTTATCAACCGCTTCCCTCATCTGATTATCAGACAAGACGGGAGTTAAAATGAAAACGGTTTCGTAATGATTCATTATTTTAAATTAAAAATTAAGAATTAAAAACAAAAGAATTACGCAAAATCTGTAAATCTTTTGATCAAAATTTTTGCGGGCGCAAAGGTACTGCTTTTATTTTAAACAAACAAATTTTTCTAAGGTTTAAATTTCGATTTTTCTAAAATTTTTTGAAAATCATTATCAAGGGCAAGCATTTGCAAACTTACATCGGCATTATTTTCCATATAACTTTTAACAATTTGCCAGCCAATCCAATTGCCCACTCTTCCGGGAGAATCCTGCGAAATGGGCATAGTAAAAGGCGCATCGCCAGTATAATCGCGTATAAGTTTGTAATCGCTTGAAAATAAATGTTTTTGGTCGATAATTGCAGCCCAAATTTCGCGTTTGTATTTTTCGCACCACCCAAGTTGCTTGCTTGTATAACCTGCAATATTTTCTGGCGTTTCGTCGGGCAACATTACCGAAATAAAATAAAGCAATTTCCCTTGATATAATATATTATCAATCAGCCTGTTGCTTTCGCTGCGGAAAGGAATACTTCCTTTGAGCAAAGCCAAAGTAAAGTCAATTGGAATACTTTCGGGTTGCATATTTTGCACTAAATATTCATAAGAAAGTTTATTGTAAAAATCAAAAAAATCTGCTCCAAGATACCAATCTGTTCCAATGCCGATATATCCGGGAAAAGTTAAAATAGATATATTGCAGCCCGAAACAAAGAAAAACAGTTCAGGCATTTTAATATCAGGAAAAAACGTTTTAAAATAAGTATAAACCGAAGCCATTTTTCGCTCAATTGGCGCAACGTTGGCAAAAGTACGTGCAACCGCCGCATTGACTTTTGAATAAGTAGTGTCTGTCAGCAAATTAAGTATCATTTCTGCCGAAAAAGTTGTGTCATGCGCATCAATTTCGAGCATATCGAAATAATGTGCGTAAATTTCAGGGTATTGCGTAGCCAAATTTTTCAAACAACCGACTGCATTATTTGTATCAAGGTTGATAATCGCGCTGTCGAAACGAATGATGTGAAACTGATTTTCTGTTTTTTTAAGTTCCGCACTGTCAATTTCAAAACGTTTTTTATGTCCGCATGAAAAACTTAAAACGCTGAAAATAAATATTATAGAAATAAAAAAAAATATTTTTTGCATAAAAAAGTTCTTTTGATTGCCGCAAAAATACGAATTATTTTTCCGATATACAAGTTGTTGTTTTTAGTTAATTATTATTCCCATTTTTCAATTTTTTCAAATTTTAATATTTGATATGCAATTTCCCTTACTATAACAAAAACAAGAAACATTTGAATAATAAGATCCCAATATCCATACATATCGAATAAATTGGTTTTCAGGTTAAGAGAAATTACTAACCATAAACCGCCAAAAGAAACAAAAGCAACTGCTAATGGCACTATAAGTTTGAATATCAATTTTGTTTTCAAAAAAATTATGCCAAAAATGTAATTCGTAACTAATAATGTAGGAATTACAAAAAGTCCCATTCCTGTTTCACGACTGCCTGAAATTATAATTATCAACATTGTAAATAGATAAGAAACAATTAAACTAATCGGCAATAGTATCAAATAGTATAAAATTCTTTTTTTAATATGGTATTGGTTGCATAATTATTTATCTATACTTAAAACCTTTTTAGCATTCAGCGGACTAACCAC
>WRGS01000042.1 GCA_009787075.1 Paludibacter sp. | reverse complement strand
TTTAAGGTTAAAAAATTTTGCGCAAAAATACGAAAAAATTATTAATTGTTAATCATAGAAATAACAGTCCTGATATTTTTGCTTGTCAATTTATAAATGTTTTCATTATTTTTTAGATTTAATTTTAGATTTAATTAATGTTACTTTATTTTTTTTATTTACAAATATAAATACTTTTTATATGAAAAAATACAAAAAAATAAAATTTATTAAATTATAGAAATTTCATGTATATTCCTCAAATGAAAACTATTAAAAAATTAAAATTTTACCCGCTTGTGTGTAATATCAAAAAATTCATTTATATTTGCAGCATGGAATTTTTGCTGTATTTATAAAAATTCTTACAAACTTTTAACAAAACCGCATTATATTCATGAAAAAAAATTTCATTATTGACACCAACGTGCTGCTGCACGACCACCAAAGCATTTTCAACTTTCAGGAAAATGACATTTACATTCCAATCGTTGTGCTTGAAGAATTGGACAAATTTAAAGTTGGCAACGCGCAAATCAATTACAATGCGCGGCGTTTTATGCGAGAGATGAACGCGCTCGCCAGCGCCGAAATTTTCAGCAAAGGTGCACCACTGGGCGAAGGCAAAGGACGGCTTTTTGTTTTTACAGACAATACTTACCCCGAAGCAGTTGAAAAATCATTTGTAGAAAAAATTCCCGACCACCGAATTATTGCCGCTACATATATTTTGAAAAACAAGTACAAAGATACCAAAACCATACTTGTTTCAAAAGATATAAATATGCGAATGAAAGCAATGTCGCTGGGCTTGGACGCGGAAGATTACACCAACGACAAAGTTACGGACGAAAACGTTACCGACAAAACCTGCAAAACTTATGAAGATATTGATAATGAAGTAATTAATACAATGTATGCAAATAAGGCGGCGATTGATGTTTCGGAGTTTGAATTTGCCGACTCGCTGCTGCCCAACGAATGTTTTATTCTTAAAAACAGCCGTTCGAGCGTATTGGCACGCTTCAATCCTTTTGAAAATGTTGTGCAGCGCGTGGATAAACACCGCTGTTTCGGCATTGAGCCGCGCAACGCCGAACAAACTTTTGCAATGGAGGTTCTGCTTGACCCCGAAATTAAACTCGTTGCGCTCACAGGCAAATCAGGCACAGGAAAAACGCTACTTGCCTTTGTTGCGGCATTACAGCAATATGAGCAATACAAACAAATCCTGTTGGCGCGTCCTATCGTGGCTTTGGGAAACAAAGATTTGGGATATTTACCGGGCGACGAAAAAAACAAAATTTCGCCTTATATGCAGCCGCTTTTCGACAATTTGAATGTGATAAAAAGCGCGTTGTCGTATCAGGGTAGAGAAATTCGCATAATTGACGAACTGCAACGCAATAATGCCCTTGTAATTGAGGCGCTGGCGTTTATTCGCGGGCGCAGTTTGAGTGAAACGTTTTTCATTGTCGACGAAGCGCAAAACCTCACCCCGCACGAAATAAAAACCATTGTAACACGTGCCGGCGAAGGTACAAAAATCGTTCTTACAGGCGATATTGAACAAATTGACTCGCCTTATTTGGACAGATATTCAAACGGCGTGGTTTATTTGATTGATAAAATGAACGGACAGAAACTTTTCACCCATATCAACCTGATTAAAGGCGAACGCAGCGAACTTTCCGAAATTGCAAGCAGACTGTTGTAAATGCAGCATCATAATTGAAACAACTTTGAATTTTGGGGACAAAAACCTGACAAATAAAAACAACAACTTACTGATAATTAGTAGGTTGTTGTTTGGAAAATGTATCCCCGCAGGGGCTCGAACCCTGGACCCATTGATTAAGAGTCAATTGCTCTACCAACTGAGCTACGGAGACAACTCTTAAATTTTAGCGGGCGCAAAAGTACAACAAAAATTTAAAATTTAAAAATTATGGATTAAGAATTTTATCTTTTTTATTTTTTTCAAAATTATTTTTCCCAATCAATACTGTTTAATTTCATTGTCCAAATATCTGATAATGAATTATTTAACGAATCTTTTCCGCCAACAATTACAATACGATTTTTTTCATCTACAAAAGTGGTTTGATAAGTGCGCAAAGTGAATTCAGGCGGAAGTTTGATTGCGGCTGTATCGGCTTTATTCCACGAAAATCCTTCATCAACAGACACTTGCACAAAAAGAGAATCCACTTTTCCACCAAACATCAGCAGTGTATTGTTATAATTGACAATTGACATTCCCGTAGAAAGCAACGGATATTTTTTAAGCGGCTGAAAACTAATCCATTGCAAGCCGTCTTCGGTAGAAAATGCTTTTGTAGATTCTGCGCCGTTTTTTGTAAGACCGCCATAAACAAACGCTTTGGGATTACCTGTATGATTGCTGTTTGGAACAGCGGCAAACTTTTCAACAGGAAAATCGGCTGGCAATGCAGCCCCGATTTGCCAACTTGCGCCGTCGCCAGAAAATACGGAATAATAATCGGTTGCGTTTTTTGCAATTCCCCAAAGTTTGCCTTTATAATTCATTATCAAAGTTTCGAGCGTATAACCTGAAACAGAAAAATCAGCGGCTGCCCAAGAATACCCATCATCGGTTGAGTAAATTTTATTATCTGATTTTGAAAAAAGATATAATTTATTGTTGAAAAATTTAATGCTTTGCAAATCGGCAGACGGAGGTAGATTTGAAAGTTGCGAAGATGCATTATTTAAGCCCGAATATGATGTATTCGCATTGTATAAAAATTCATTATTATTATAATTTATATAATAAAAAAACTTATTATCAAAAACAGTAGCAAACTGATTATCAATATTTTGTCCTGCAATATTTCCTGCGGTATTCACCCAGTTATACAAATATGGAATAACCTTATGCACATTGACTTTTATTCGGTAATAAAACTTGTGCTTTTCATCGTATGAAACCACCTGAACAACTACCGGACGCATGAAATTCAGCGTATCTTTGTCATTGCCTGTTAGCAATTTTTTTTCATAATTATCCGTATAAATAGCATAAGCCGCCGAGGGTAATTGCCCAAAAACAAAATTTGCAACAACGCTGTCAACACGCACTCCCATTGGCAGCGAATCCAAATTTACAATCAACGAATCGACATTTATTGCCAATCCATCGACTAAAATCATCTCAGGCTGTTGATATTTCAACACAAATTTTGCTGTTTCTACACCCTTAACTTTTGCTGAATCGTTTTTTAAAGTAAGCGACACAAA
>WRGS01000041.1 GCA_009787075.1 Paludibacter sp. | reverse complement strand
GACTGTTTCCTGTTGTCCAGTTACCAATTACGTAAAACTTAATACTGTTTAACTTTCAGACAATTTATTTGTGTGTTTGATTTTTAACCACGAAACAAATGATATTGTGTTGATTATCAGAAAGAAAGTGAAAAGCAATAGATTAAAATTATTTTTAATAATAATTGCCGAAATTATTGCCGCCGCGCTGTAAATAATCCAAAAAATCCACGTATCAAGCCATTTGCCTATCATTAAAAAATTTGCCAAAATACTTGACGAAATCATTATTGCAAAAACTGTTTTAATTGCAAAATTATTAAAAAACGGTTCGTTTTTATATGAACTTAAATAAAATGAAGCAAAAACATAATCAATTATTATTATTGCAATAAATATTAATAAAAATATTATTTGATTTTTTAAAGTTAAAAATTTTGGCATAAAAACTTCATTTTCAGCGTGTTGTACGGATTTTTTTTGCCACGAACGAATTGCCGAGATTTGGAATGGAATAAATACTAAAAAATACAGAAAAGTCAAGTCAAAATTGTTCAAAAGCGCGAATTGTACGCCCAAACAAACAGAGGATGCAATTCCAAAATAAAAACCGACATAATTTTGAGGATTACGAATTGTAAGAATGTAACAAACGCCCGAAATTGTTGCTAAAATGCTGAAAAACAGAATTTTATCAAAAACCAAATCCACTTTCAATGCCAACATCACGCCAAAAAGCGCGGCGGTAAGCAAGGTGGCTATTAACAAATTTTTGAGTGTGGAAATATATAACTGTTTCATTTTTAATGATTTAAGTGTTAAATATTAATTAATTTATTATAAAGCAAGTTGCCCAATTAACGTTGCCGAACTTGCATTTGTGATTTTAACATTTATCGTTTCTCCGATTTGCCGCCCTGCACGTGGAAAAATCACCACTTTATTTTGCGAAGTCCGCCCAAAAAACTGCTCTTTTGAACGTTTTGAGAATCCTTCAACAAGTACTTCAAAAGTTTTCCCAATATCACGCAAATTGCTTGCGTGCGAAAGTTCATTTTGCAAGGCTATTATTTGGTTAAGCCGTTCAATTTTAATTTCTTCTGAAATATTATCAGGCAATTTTTTTGCAGCCATTGTGCCCGGTCGTTCGGAATATTTAAACATAAAAGCCATATCAAATGCCGCCTCGCGCATCAACGAAAGTGTTTGTTGGTGGTCGTCAGGAGTTTCGCTGCTGAAACCGCAAAAAATATCCGTTCCAATAGCCGCATCGGGCAAAATTCGGCGAATAGCCGCAATGCGTTCAAGATATTGCTCGCGTGTGTAACGGCGATTCATAAGTTTTAAAATTCTGTTGCTGCCGCTTTGCACAGGCAAATGAATAAATTTGCAAAGATTTGAATATGAAGCAATTGTATTTAGCGTTTCATCGTCTAAATCTGTCGGATATGAAGTTGTAAAACGAATGCGAATATCGCCCGCATGTTCGGCGACAATTTTCAGCAAATCGGCAAAACGAATTTCTGTATTTTTCCAAACAGAATGGTAAGAATTTACGCTTTGCCCCAACAAAGTAATTTCCTTGCATCGTTTTTCTTTCAAATCGTCAATTTCAGCCAAAATACTTTCCACCTCGCGGCTGCGCTCGCGTCCGCGCGTGTAAGGCACAACGCAATACGAGCAAAATTTGTTGCAGCCGCGCATAATCGACACAAAAGCGGTGAGCGAATTACCAAGCCGAAACGGAATTACATCTTTATATGTTTCTGTTTTTGAGAGAGTTACATTAATCGCTTTTTCGCCGTTTTCTACCGTATTTATCAAATTCGGAATATCGAGGTAGGCATCGGGACCAACCACAATATCAACTTTATGTTCGTTGATTAATTCATCTTTAACACGTTCAGCCATACAACCGATAACGCCGACAATCAAATTTTTGTTTGTTTTGCGCTTAACGGATTGAAAGAATTTCAGTCGTTGCAGCACTTTTTGTTCAGCGTTGTCGCGCACAGAGCAGGTGTTCAAAAACACCGCATTTGCCTGCTGATAATCGTCGGTGAGAGCAAATCCGTCAAGTTTCATAATCGCGGCAACAACCTCACTGTCAGCAACATTCATCTGGCAGCCGTAAGTTTCTATATATAATTTTTTATCGTTAAAATTTTGAATTTCCATTTATTTTACAATCGTAATTTCGTCAATAATCCGCTTTGCACCTGCAAATTTATCAATAATAAACAAAATATATTTTGTGCTTACCATAATATTTCGGCAATATTGCGGGTCAAAATTCAGGTCGCTCATTGTGCCTTCCCATTGTCTGTCAAAATTCAATCCTATCAAATTGCCTTCTGCATCAAGCGTGGGACTTCCGCTATTGCCGCCTGTGGTGTGATTTGTGGCTGTAAAATTAACAGGAAGTTTTCCGCTTGCATCAGCATAGCGACCATAATCTTTTGATTTATAAAGTTTTATAAATTTTTCAGGAACATTAAATTCGTAATCGTTCGGTACATATTTTTGCATCACTCCCTCAAGCGTTGTTTCAAAATGATATTCAACTCCGTCTGACGGCTCAGAACCGCGAATTTGTCCGTAAGCAACGCGCAAAGTAGAATTTGCATCAGGGAAAAACCTGCGCAAAGTGTCGGTTCGCATTTGTTGCGCCATATAACGTTTCTGCAACGAGGCGATTTTTTGTTGATTGGCAGAATATGTTTTGCTTACTTTATCTAAATATGTGTTTTTAATTTTTTCAACAAAAACAAAAACAGGGTCGGATTTCAGCGCTTTTACCAATTTTTCAGGATTAGAAAAAACAGTGTTAATATCCTTATTTACAGTTGTTTTTGCAAAATTTTTATTGCCTGTAATAATTGATTTTTCCCATAATTTTTCTATTTCTTCAATATTAAATTTTTCATTTTTATAAATCAAAAAATTATCGGGCAAAAAATCTTGCGGCATTTTATTTGCATAAATTGAAAGAATTTTTGCCGACACATTTGCATCAAGATTTTTATCATAATCTTTATAAAATGTTATTAATCTGTTTTTTAAATTTGAAATATAAATTTCATTCGCTTTGCCCGATTTATAATTATCCAAAAAATTTATATACAAATTTGCTATATAAAATGTTTCAGAATTTCGCAAAAGTTCATTCAAATAAGCGTTTGCAAGCGCGTAAGGCGTTTGTTCGGCGTAAAGAGTTGCAAAATCGTCAAGCGTTTGGCTTAT
>WRGS01000040.1 GCA_009787075.1 Paludibacter sp. | reverse complement strand
GCATAAGTGATAATGCCGCCGCCATTGCCTCTGACATCAATTATAATTCCTTTACAATCTGCAAATTGCTGAAAAACAGATGCAATATTTGCACCTGAAAATCCGCTTGAAAAACTGCTGTAATAAATATATCCAACCTGTCCGTCTGCAATTTTGCCGTATCGCAAACCACCTGCAATTCTGTAATTTCCTCCCAAATATTTTTCATTAAAAATAATTGACGAATTGAAATTGTCGGGATAATCGCTGTACCATTTCCAATAGCGGCTTACATCAAATTCCGATGAAAGATTGACGTGTCCGTCTTTGAGTTCGGCGAGCATTTCAGCAAACAAATCAAAAAGTTGATATTTATTTTTAACCTGTGTCAAACCTAGTTTATAAACAGTTTTTATTGAGTCCCAATTAATATTTTTATAATCCAAATAACAATATCGCGTATCAATAATATGCCACAAAGCATCAAAATTTCCTTCTACCGTATTGTTGAACTGCGGTTCATCATCTTTGATACAGGAAGAAAAAACAAGAGTTAATATTATGAAAATAAGATATTTACGCATATCAAATTAAATGTTAATTTTTTTGACAAAGATACGGAATTTTTCCAAATTTTATCCTTAATTGGATTTTTTTTTATACTTTTGCCGTTTAAAAATAAAAAAATTAAAAAGGTATTAAAAAAATATTTATAAATGAACAATAATTCGGATTTTGAAATACAAATTATACCGATGGAACAAGGGCTGGCGGAAAATGATGTTATGCCGATGATGACAATTGAAGATGAAATGCATGATTTGCAGTTGGATAAATTGAATGAACTTTCAATTTTGCCTTTACGAAATATGGTTTTGCTGCCGGGCGTTGTTTTGCCTGTAACGGTTTCGCGGAAAAAATCAATTAAACTTGTGCGGGAATCGTTTGAAAATGAGGCAGTTATTGGCGTTTGCGCTCAACCCGACAAAGACATTGAAGAACCAACTTACGAGCAACTTTATAAAAAAGGAACAATCGGTGTAATTCATCGTATAATAGAAATGCCCGACAACAGCGTTACAATTATTTTGGAAGGAAAAAAACGTTTTATAATGGGCGAAATTTTGCAGGAGCAGCCCTACCTGCGCACACGGATTTTTATACTTGACGATAATTTTCCTGATGTAAATAAATTAAAAGCCAAAGAAATTCAGGCGCTTTTCAGTTCCATTAAAGATATTGCGGTTACTATTGTTAATAATTCAGGAATGATTCCTTCTGAAGCCGCTTTTGCAATTCGCAATATTGACAATCCGTTTTTTTTAGTAAATTATGTTGTTGTAAATTTTAATTTTGAAGTATCTGACAAACAGCGGCTTTTGGAAATTGACGATATTATTGAACGTGCCTATCAACTGCTCGCGCTTTTGAAAAAAGAACGCGAAATGCTTGATATTAAAATAGATATACAAAAAAAGGCGCACGAAGAAATGAACAAGCAGCAGCGCGAATATTATCTGCATCAACAAATGCGTACTATTCAAAAAGAACTTGATGAAGACGATATGGCTGATGTAGGAACGCTCAAAGAACGCGGCAAAAAGAAGAAATGGAACGAACAAACGGCGAAAATTTTTGAGCGCGAACTGCGCAAACTGCAACGCGAAAATCCGCATTCACCGGATTATTCTACACAACTGAATTACATCGAAACAATGCTTAACTTGCCATGGAACGAATTTACCAAAGATATTTTTAATCTTAAAAAAGCAAAACGCCAACTTGATAAAGACCATTACGGAATGGAAAAAGTAAAAGAGCGGATTTTGGAACATTTGGCGGTTTTGAAATTGAAAGGCGATATGAAATCGCCGATAATTTGCCTTTACGGACCTCCGGGCGTTGGCAAAACAAGTTTGGGAAAATCGATTGCTACGGCTCTTGGACGCAAATATATTCGTGTTTCGCTGGGGGGCTTGCACGACGAGGCGGAAATTCGCGGACACCGCAGAACTTATATCGGCGCGTTGCCAGGGCGTATTATTCAAAATATTCTTAAAGCCGAATCAGCAAATCCTGTTTTTGTGCTTGATGAAATTGACAAAGTTTCTGCCGATTACAAAGGCGACCCCGCTTCCGCTTTGCTTGAAGTGCTTGACCCTGAACAGAATACTACATTTCACGATAATTATCTTGATGCCGATTTCGATTTGTCGAAAGTGCTTTTTATTGCTACTGCCAATAATTTGAATACAATTCCGCGTCCCCTACTCGACCGTATGGAACTTATTGAGGTCTCAGGCTATACGCAGGAAGAAAAAATTGAAATTGCAAAAAATCATTTATTGCAAAAAGAAATTGAAAATCACGGATTGAAACCCGAAAATTTAATTTTAGAAAAAAATATTATTCAACAAATTATATCCGATTATACGCGCGAAAGCGGCGTTCGCCAACTTTCGCGTGAAATTGCCCGTATTTGCCGTAAAATTGCCCGCAAAGTTGCTGAAAACGCCGATTACAACGCTGTTATTTCTTCGCAAGATGTTGTGGAATATTTGGGTGTACCGCGCTTTACTGCCGACCAATACGCAGGCAACGATTATGCAGGCGTTGTTACAGGGCTTGCTTGGACGCAAGTCGGCGGTGAAATTCTTACAATAGAAACGAGTTTGAGCCAGTCCAAGCAGCCAAAACTCACGCTTACAGGCAATTTGGGAGATGTTATGAAAGAATCGGCTATGCTCGCGCTCGAATATGTGAAATCGCACGCCAATGTTTTGAAAATTGACCCGAAAATGTTTGAGAAATTCAACATTCATATTCACGTGCCCGAAGGCGCAATTCCCAAAGACGGTCCTTCGGCAGGAATAACGATGACAACGGCTTTAGCATCAATTTTTACCAAAAGAAAAGTGCGCAAAAACATCGCTATGACAGGCGAAATCACTTTGCGCGGAAAAGTTTTGCCCGTTGGAGGAATTAAGGAAAAAATCCTCGCTGCAAAACGCGCAGGAATTACCGATATTGTTCTTTGCGCCGAAAATAAAAAAGATATTAACGAAATAAAATCTGTTTATTTAAAAGGGCTTCATTTTCATTATGTTACGGATATTGCAGAAGTATTGAATTTTGCTTTGTTAAAATAATTTTAAAAATACCGAAAATTAACAGTTAAATCATAAATTAAATATGAATTTAATAACCCAAA
>WRGS01000039.1 GCA_009787075.1 Paludibacter sp. | reverse complement strand
ATTTTTTCGGGTTTGATGCCCGCACAAATTCAAACTATGTATCCGCAATTTTGGGTGGAAGAAGAAGAGGAAGAAGGAAAAAATATGTTTGAGAAAGAATTAATTCAGACGCAGTTAGAGCGTTTCAGGAAAAAATATACATTTTCGTATCACAAATTAAACGACTCTACCGCATGCGAAAAACTTATTGAACAACTGCCGAATATTGAAAACAAGGATTTGAATGTTTGCGTAATCAATTTTATTGATATGCTCTCGCACGCACGCACCGATTCAAAAATGATGCGCGAACTTGCCAACGACAACAAAGCCTACCGCTCGCTGACGCTTTCGTGGTTTCGTCATTCGGCAACTTACGAATTGTTTAAATCGTTGAGTATCAAAGGTTACAAAGTGGCTTTCACCACCGATCATGGAACGATTCAGGTTGATAACGCGATAAAAGTTGTGGGCGACAAAAATGTTAATACAAATTTGCGTTATAAAGTTGGTAAATCGTTGAGTTACAATAAGAAAGAAGTTTTTGAAATTACTTATCCGCAAAAAATCGGGCTGCCTTCGCCAAATATAAATTCAAAGTATATTTTTGCCGCAAATGCCGATTTTTTTGCCTATCCGAACAATTTCAATTATTATGTGAGTTATTACAAAAATACTTTTCAGCACGGCGGAATTTCGCTCGAAGAAATGCTTGTGCCGTTTGTGGTTATGAATCCGAAATAATTAAATTTCGATATTTTAAATATTTAAAATGCTAAAAGTAATTATTTTAACAATATTTCAATGTTTTTTGCTTGCTTGTGGGCAAGTATGCTTCAAATTTGCAGTCGAAAAAATTGCGAAATTTCATCTCTCGTGGAGTTGGTTTGCAGATTTGCTTACAAATTGGTGGCTGCTGGCAAGCGGCATTTGCCTGATTTCTGCAACTGTTTTGTGGGGATTTATTCTCAAACATTTTCCGTTTTCGGTTGCTTACCCTATCACCGCTTTTGCATACGTTTTCGGTTTGCTTGCCGCCGTTGTTATTTTCCGCGAACACGTGCCTGCAACACGCTGGGCGGGCGTTTTTGTAATTATGATTGGCATTTATCTGATTGCAAAATAAGTTGGAAGATAGAAGTTGAAAATTATAAATTAAAAAGTTAAAAATGTTTGCAAGAACTAAAATTTCTGCCGCCATTACAGCAATTTCGTTTTGTATTTTATTAATTCCCACTATTTTACAAAAAGAATTTTCCTTAACATCAAAATTTGATTTGTTGTTAATAATTGTTTTTGCTGTGAGTTCGGCAGCAGGAATTTTTGCTTTAATAAAAGATAAAAACGGTTTTTCGGCAATTTTGGTTTTTGCCTCTTCAATAACATTAACTTCTTTATTATTAAATACTTATGATTTTAAAAAAATATTTTTAAAAGAAAATAATTTTGAAGAAATTTCCGATTCTTTGTCTATAAATCAAAATATCAATACGCAACCAACAGAAAAACAATTACTTAACCAGTACGTCAAAGCCACAGGCAATGCAGCAATTGCCGTAGTGGAATTAAACAAAAATTATACTGTTTTTCTGCTGTCAATCAACGAAAAAACGCCGCCAGACAGCAGCGTTTTAGAGTTTGATTACGAAATTTCACAATTTGCCTCGCCCGAACTCGAAGCAAGAAAATCATTTTCAGCAATCGTAAGTTTCAACAGCCCGACGGATTTTTCCGCCAAAGTTAGTCAAAATTCCGTAAATTTCTTTTCCGATGGTAAAAATATTGGCACACAAACATTTGACTTGCAATTTAAACCAATAACAGACGAAAAAGAACTGAATTTGCTCATAAAAATTATGCGATATTTGTAGCGCATCAAAAATTCTTTAATCAAATTCCCAATTTTGCTCTCAAATCTTTTGGAATTGAATTTTTATTTACAACAATATTCATTGTTTTGAGTTTGGTAAACGCCTCACTGATGTACCAAATGCCTTTATATTTGCCTGCAAGCCCCCACGAATTTTTTACCATATAATATTTTGTTCCGTTCTGGTCTTTGGCTATTCCAAAAATTAACATTCCGTGGTCGTCGGTGGTTTGGAAATTATCAAACTGCTGCTGGCGCATTTCCTGTGTAACATTTACTTCGGGACGCGGCGCGTTTGCCTGATAAATCTGATTTTCAATATCCCGCTGCGAAACGCCTGTCCAACGCGCTTGGTCGCTGCCCGGAAGATTGACGATATTTGTTTCGGGTAAAACGCCAATGCCATTGCGCGTAAAACCGCGTTCACTCACATCAGAAGCCCACGCAACAGTATAACCGTTGTCAATAGCGTAATCAAAAACGCGCATCAACTCATCAAGCGGCAGATTGTAACTTTCCGACCAGCGCCAGTTATCAGGAATTTCCAGCACAAATTTTTCGTAAAACTGATGGTGCGTATAAGAAGTCAGCGAAACGTAATTGTTCATATCCAAGCCCAAACTTTTTGCATAATCAATTGGATTGTAATGTTTTCCATTAACAACAAAATCTGTTGGCGGAATGCCCAAATACGCCTGCAAAATTGACTCAAAGGGCTTTTTCCAAACAGTTGAAATTGTGCCGTCTGTTTTTGCAATACTTTCAACGTACGATTTTAGCACATTGTCCAATTCTTTGTGGTTGTGGCGCGGCGAACCGTAATTCAGCCCTGTCATTTCAGAAGTCGTAACGATGCCGTAATTTTTCCAGCAATACAACACATCGTAAAACGAGCCGCCCGCCGAAAAATTCGTTTCTGTATGCATACGCACATATTTATCCGCCTTGTCGATGTAACTTTTATAAACCACATACATTGCCGACAAATCTACTTCCGCCTTACCCATACGCAGCAATTCTGATTCCAAAAAACCCAAACCTGAAAACGCCCAACAAGTACCCGAACTTGCCTGATCTTTAATTGAAGTTATCGGATTTGCCTTAACTGTTTGAAATTGAAAAGTATCAACCTTTTCCTGCGCCGAAATAAAATTTATTCCGACAAAAAACAATAAAAATAAAATTGAATATTTTTTCATAAAAATTAAAAATTGAATTATTTTTAAAAGGTTTCTGATTATTTTTTTATTTACAAGTACAAAAATACAGAATTTTTATAAAAT
>WRGS01000038.1 GCA_009787075.1 Paludibacter sp. | reverse complement strand
TTTTTGACTTTTTTGTCCAATTCCCATTTTCTGATTCTAATCTTCAAACTTCAGTCTTCAACATTCCATCTTCTTACATTATTTCAAATATTCTGCCAAGAAGCCTAACATACATTTGTAAAAATCAATAGAATTTTCTTCATGGTGAAAACCGTGTCCTTCGTTGTATTTTACCATATAAGGTACATTTACACCTTTGTTGCGCAGAGTTTCAACAATCTGGTCTGCCTCGTTGATATTTACGCGCGGGTCGTTTGCACCCTGAACAACAAACAGCGGCGATTTGATTTTTTCAACCTGATAAACAGGCGAAACTTCTTTTGCAATTTCCGTTTCCTGCTCATTGTCGGTATCGTACCAAACCTGTTTTAACATTGCCGTGTACGGTTTCCAATACTCCGGCATTGATTTCATAAAGGTAAAAATATTTGAAACGCCTACATAATCTACTCCGCAAGCATACAAATCTGGGGTTTTAATCAGTCCCATCAAAGTTGCGTAGCCTCCGTGTGATGCGCCGTAAATCGCGATTTTATCCTTATCAACCCAGCCCTGCGCAATAACATATTTTACGCCATCTTCCACATCGTCCATACATTTTCTGCCGACCTGCTTAAATCCTGCCTTAAGAAATTCCGTTCCATAACCGCCCGAAATTCTGAAATTCACCTGCAAAGTTGCATAACCGCGCGAAGCAAAAAGTTGTGGTTCGGCATTAAATCCCCATGAATCACGTACTCCCTGAGGTCCGCCGTGCGGATTGACAACAAGCGGAACTTTTTTACCTTCCAAAGCGGCTTTGGGCAAAGTGATATAACCGTGAATTGTCAGTCCGTCTCTGCTTTTGAAAGTAATCGGACGCATTTCCGCCATATCCTGTTCTTTGAGTTGCGGCATCAAATCGTATAAAAGCGTGAATTTCTTTGTTTTGGCATCATAAGTATAATAAATTCCATACAATTTGTCGCTTTCAACAATCATCAGGAATGTATTTTCATTGTCGTCATTATCAACAACATATACTTGACGGTCGTCAAATTCTGTTTTAATACGTTTTGCCAAATCTTTGTAGAATGCGCTTTGTGGTACAATTACAAATTTTTCGCCTTCGTAAGCAAAATAATCAATTTCGTAATTGCGCTTGCGCGAGCGTCTAATACTCGCAACGTCAAAATCCGAATTTGAAAAAACTTCTTTTACAATTTTATTATTCTTAAAATCGTAAAGTACAATCCGCGATTTATCGCTGCCGACATTGGTTGCCACATACGCATAATCAGGATTTTTGCCAGAATAATCAAAACCAACTATTGAAAAACCTTCGTACCATGTTCCGTGATAAATCATTTTAAATTCATTGGTTTTCTGGTCTTTATACCAAAGTTCCGCCTCAATGCCGTTAACTATTTTTGAATATGCACGCAAATTACCGTCCTTATCAAAATCGTAACCCTGAATAGGATTTGCAATATCTTTGTTTTCAAACAATTGAGTTAATTCTCCTGTAACAATATTAAGTTTGTACGGTTCAAAAACCTGCGGATTGTTTTTATTCATTTGAATAATAACAAAATCTTTCTGTTCTTTAAGCATATTTAAAATGCTCGCCTGTATATTTTCAAACGGCGTAAGGTCAATGTTGTTTGTTCCATCAATATTTACGGCATAGATGTGATATTTTTCGTTTCCACCCTGGTCCATCATATATACAAGTCGCTTTTCATTTACCCAGCCGTAACCACGAATCAATTCGTCTTTTTCTTCAATAACTCGCTTAACCTTGCCTGTGGCAATGTTTTTAACATAAACGTGATTTTTTGTTGTGCCGTCTTCCTTTTCCTTATACGACATAAATTTGCCGTTAGGTGAAATCTGAAAATTTGAGGCTTTGGGTTTTGAAAAATAATCTTCCACTCGGTATTTGTAATCGCCTTTATCCAAAGCTACAAGTTTTTGTAAATCTTCGTCAGAAGTTACCAAAGTGGGATTTCCCGGAAGTTTTGCCTCAAATTTTGCTAAAACCAGAGGAAATTTCATTCCCATCTGTTCAAAATTTCCGTTGATGGTTTCACCTGCCAATTGCCCGACAAATTTTGCCTGCAATGCTGCGCTTTCGATAGTTAATTCGCTGTTTTCAAAAACAGTTTTTTCCACAGGAATACCCGCTGCACCTTGCATAGGCACATCAAGCGTAGTTGTCAGCACACCATTTTGGTCGCTGATATGGAAAATTAATTCCAATTGCATACCCTGTACGTCGAGCGTACCTTTCCAATCGCCTGCAATTTGTGCAGACACATTCATTGTCATCATAAAAAATAAAGATGATAAAATTAATACTTTTGCTTTCATTTTTTTAAGAATTTATTTGTTTGTTAGTATTTAAATTTTTTTAAATTAATTATTTGTACTGTTTCTTCAGTTTGATTAGTTTTCTTTACCATACGTATTACAGCAATAACCATTGCAATAACAGGAAACGACAGGGCGAGTCCCATTTTCACCACATAAGTAGGCGACAAAAATTTGTCGAACATTGACATAGAAGTCATCAGCATTGACCCGCAACACAGTATTAGTGTTATTGAATTACTTTTTTTCATTTCTGTAAATTTTTAAAATTGTTATTAATTATTTTTTTCGTTATAATATTGATATTTAATTTGTTAAAGTCCTATTTCACCTCTCACCCTGCCCCTCTCCAAAAGAGAGGATAGTTAGGATATTGTTTTTTGTTTTGTTTTTCGCGTTTTCGTGCGTTAACCCTTCGTGCTTTCGCCCTTTTACCTTTCCAACTTCAATCCTCAATCTTCAAAATCCGTTTTCGTTGAATTCCAAAATATCGCCGGGTTGGCAGTTCAACTCTTTACAAATTGCCTCCAGCGTACCAAAACGTATCGCTTTTGCCTTTCCTGTTTTCAAAATCGACAGGTTGGCAGGGGTTATATCAACTTTTTCGGCAAGGTCGCCAAGCGAAACTTTGCGTTTTGCCATCATTACGTCCAAATTTACTATTATTGCCATATTTTATCTTAAACCGTTAAATCATTTTCTTCTTTCATTTTGCGGGCAATGCTCATAATCAATTGAAAGAACTTCAACAAAAAGGCAACAATTATCAT
>WRGS01000037.1 GCA_009787075.1 Paludibacter sp. | reverse complement strand
AACACAAACAAAAGTTTCTGCCTTTCTTCTGTAATCAGGTCTTCGAGAATGGTTGTGTCCATCACAAAATTGTCGAACTCGGACGATGTATCCATCTCAATCAGAGTGATTTCCTGCTCTTTTTCCCACGCAACATTGCACAGGAAAAAAGACGTAATCTCGTTGGCTGTGTAGCCTGCCGATTTGAGAATAATGTTGTTAAGTTGCAAAAACGATGCACTTGCATCAATTGTAATTACAAGTTTAAAATCGTCCGATTCATCAGACATTATGTTAAATTTATATACCATATCAAATCTCTCACAAATTTTTTTATTCGTTGTTGTAAAATTCGCAGTACAAAAGTAATATTTTTTTATAAAACAAATATTACTGATGAATTTTTTTATGGATTATTGCCGTTAGATATGCAAATTTTACAAAAACATTTTTAGCATACAGAATATACCGATTTTACAGATAAACACAGACTTTATTAACTGATAATTAATATAATATTTTTCCGTATTATCTATGAAAATCAGTTTAATCTGTGTTATCTGTGTGTTTTACAAAACAAGTTATTTTTTAATTACTTAGCTTGAAGTCCGAAAGTAAATCCTGCCTGTACTTTTTCAATCAGTTCAGGGACAATATCTTCGTAATTACCTACAATGCCGAAATCTGAATGCTGAAAAATTGGTGCTTTAAGGTTATTGTTAATCGCAATAATTTTACCGCTTTCCTTAATACCCGCAATATGCTGAATTGCACCCGAAATTCCAATCGCAACATACACTTTAGGACGAACAGTTTTACCTGTCTGCCCAATTTGCCGCGCATATTCGGCAAAACCATTATCCACCACCACGCGCGAACAAGCCCATTCTGCCTTAATTCCTTTTTCTTTGAGAGCCTCAGCAAGTTGCTGAACGAGTTTCAGTCCGTCGCCAACCGTTCCGCGCCCGCCCGAAACAATAATATCTGCATCAAAAAGCGATTGCAAACCGCCTTCGCCGCGTTTGGTTTCAATAATTTGTGTAACAAAATCGTCAGAATTTAATTTTGGTTTAAATTCTGAAATCACGCCTGTACGCCCTTGCTGCTGCGTTGGAACAGGAAAAGTGCCTGCGCGTGCGGTAGAAATTTGCGGATAAACAAATCCGAGAATTGTCGCAAGTTTGCTTTCGCCGTAAGTAGGACGGCGCGAGTGTAAAATCGGACGAATAATCTGTTTGTTTTTGCGGTCAATATAATCGCCCATTTCAAGCCCTGTACAGTCGGCAGTAACGCCAGAACCTGTTTTCATACCGATTCTTGGGGCAAGTTCACGTCCGGCTGTAGTGGCGGCAAAAAGCGCAACTTCGGGCTTGCGTTCGTGGATTATTTGAGTAATAATATCCGAAAACGGCAACACAAGATATTCTTCAAGTTTGTCATTTTCAACAATAATAACCTCGTCTGAACCATGTTCAAACAATATATTTGCCAAATTTTTAATATTTTTCCCTATCAAAACGGTGGAAATTTTCGTATCTTTGCCAAGTTGGTCAGCCAAATGACGCGCAGGAGTAAGCAGTTCTATTGACGGACGCGCAATTTTTCCATTTGTAACTTCCGCCCAAGTTAAAATTCCTTTATTTTTGCCCCTCTGGTCAATTATTGGAAAATCAGGAATTTCCTTTGCTTCTTTTTCTACCTGTTCCTTTTTCTGCATCACATTTCCGCCTTTTTTCCATTCGTCAATAAAACTTTCGACAAGTTGCTTTTCGCCTTGCCCCTGCGCCAAAGCCACAGGCGGACGGTCGCTTTCGATATTTGCAACAGCGGCAACAATTGTCGGCGAACCATTGATGCCGATAAGCGATTGCTGTTCGGCAGTCATTTTCACATCATCAACCGAAAGGATATTTATTTTTTCAAAACGCGCTTTAATTGCACCGATTAGCGATGGTTTGCGCGGTTTTACTCCTGTTGGAGTTAGTGAAACAAGGCACGGCATCGGCAATTTCAACATCTGATAACCGCCTTCAATAATGCGGCGGGCAGTAATCGTACCGTCATTATTTGAAGTAACACGTTCAACAAAAGTTGCTTGCGGAATACCCATACTTTCGGCAACCTGCGAAGGAACGTGAGCCGTATCGCCGTCTGAGGTTTGCCGTCCTGCAAAAATAATAAACGGCTCTTTGCTGTCCTCATTAAAGCCAAGATATTTTAGCATTGTGCTGATAGCCAATCCTGTGGCGTAAGTATCCGAGCCGCCGAGTTTTCTGTCCGACAAAAGATACGCCTCGTCGTAACCCATCGAAATCGCAGTTTTCAGAGCCGCTTCAAACGAGCCGGGACCCATCGAACACACAATCATACGTGCATCAGGGTGCTGTTTTTTCAATTGTAATCCTGCTTCAAGCCCAAATTGGCAGTCAATATTTATTATTGACTTTGCTTTTGTTCTGTCCATAAGTCCGTCATCGCCCATTCTCATTTCCGAAGGCAGCGGAACTTGTTTTATTAATGAAATGATTGTCATAGAATTATTACGTTTTATTGCATTGTTTTAAAAGCGCACAAAGTTACTGATTTTTTTTTAAAGAAGCAGAATTCATTAAAAAAAATAAAAAAATAAGCGACGTGGGTAAAAATATATTTTTTTTACTACTTTTGCAAGTTGAAAATTTTATATAGGATAATTTTTAATTTTGAAAAAAATATTTGTAAATATTATTTTTTTTATTGCAATAATTCCTTTGTGCAATGCGCAAATGCTCGCAAAATCGGAACTTTATTTGGGAGCGGCAAGCGGGGCGACAATTTCAAAAGTTGGATTTAAGCCGCATGTTCATCAATCGTTTGTGCTTGGGATAAATGCAGGCGGCGCGTTCCGTTATATTACCGAAAAATATTTTGGAATGCAACTTGAACTCAACATTGCGCAAATGGGCTGGAAAGAAGATACCACTTTTTTTTGTAAACAACTGACTTACATTGAAATACCTTTTTTGACTCATATTTATTTCGGACAAAAAACGCGCGTTTTTGCCAATCTTGGTCCGCAAATCGGTTTTTTG
>WRGS01000036.1 GCA_009787075.1 Paludibacter sp. | reverse complement strand
TTTCCAAAAGGAATTGTCGGCAGATTTTTTGCATCAATTTTAATAAGCGCAATATCGGTTGTCGGGTCTGTACCAACAAGTTTTGCCTTAAAAGTGCGCTTGTCGTTGAGCGTAATTTCAATTTCTTTCGCCCCTTCAATAACGTGATTGTTGGTTACAATATAACCATCTGGAGCAATTATTACTCCCGAACCGCTGCCTTCCTGCATCGGCATTTGACGTTGCTGTGGAAGAATTCTCATTCCGCCGCCGCCGCCAAAAGGATTACCAAAAAAATCAAACAAATCGTCAGGTATGCTAAACATATCCCGCGTTCCGCCACGCGCCTGAACTTTCACTTTGACGTGAACAACAGCATGCACTGTGCGATCTGCTGCGAGGGTAAAATCGGTTTCCAAGCCGCTTTTTGCTGTATGAAAATCGGCAAACGAAAACGGCGATTTTCCTGCGGCGTTTTCTGCTAAATTTCTGTTTGTCAAACTATTAATTGTAACTGTTGTTGCAGCACTTACAGCCACTACGGCTAAAAACAAGCCAAAAATTTTCAAAATTTTTCTTTTATTCATATTCTTCATATTTCTTTTTAAAATTTGTGGCTGCAAAAATATCAAAAGGCGTGCCTAACTTACAAATTTTTGCCAAATATTTTTTTTAATTTAACAAAAAAAGAAATTTGATTAACAGAATTTTTGAAAAAACAAATCCAAATCTGTAAATTTGTTAATTTTTACGTTAAAATAATCTTTTTTAATCAAAATACATTAATTATACATAAAAATAAATACGACAAAATGTCAGTTTTTTTGTTTAAAATAATAATAATCAAATGATTAACATTTTTAACAAATTTGTTAAAAATGAAATTAAATTATCTTTAATTAAATTTTCCGTCATATTGTATGCTTATTTCATTGACAAACTGACGAATACGCTGTTCTTCTTCCTTTTTACATATAAGCAAAATATTGTCGGATTCAACCACAATGCTATCATTCAGTCCTTGAACTACAGCGAGTTTTCCTTTTTCGAGCACAACGAGATTGTTTGTACTGTCGTAAAAATTTGCATCGCAGAAAAGAGTTGCGTTTTCGTTTAGGTCTTTTTGCGAATTTTCGTAAAGCGACCCCCAAGTTCCAAGGTCGCTCCAGCCAAATTCGGCGCAAATCACATATACATTATTTGCTTTTTCCATAATGCCGTAGTCGATTGAAATATTTGGACACAAAGCATACGCCTCTTCAATAAAATTGGCTTCCTGCGCTGTTCCGTAAATGTTTTTTCCTTTTTCAAAAATAGAATCAACACTGGGTAAAAACGCGCGAAAAGCGTGTTCAATTGCCTGTAAATTCCAAAGAAAAATTCCTGAATTCCAAAAAAATTCGCCTGATTCAACAAAAACTTTTGCAAGTTCAAGATTTGGTTTTTCGGTAAATGTCTTCACCTTGCGCAAATTGCCAACACCTTCTTCCGCCTGAATATATCCATATCCCGTTTCTGGGCGGCTTGGAGTAATGCCAAGCGTAAGAAGCGAATCGTTTTGCGAAACAAATTCAATTCCCTGATTGATAATGCGCAAAAATTCGTCTTCGTTCAAAATCAAATGGTCGGACGGAGCAACTATAATATTGGCTTTGTCGGTCTTTGCTCTGATACGATGAATAGCGTAATCAATGCAGGGTGCGGTATTTCGGCGTGACGGTTCAAACAAAACCTGCTCTTCACGCAGGTTGGGCAGTTGTTCCAAAATCAAGTCCTTATAAATAATATTTGAAACAATCAGAATATTTTCGGCAGGAACAACTTTACAAAAACGGTCATAAGTTAGTTGCATCAGCGATTTTCCTGTTCCTAAAAAGTCGAGGAACTGCTTTGGGCGTTCGTTGCGGCTGTAAGGCCAAAATCGCGCACCAACGCCGCCTGCCATAATTACACAATAATTATTTAAATTATTTGTCATAAATTATTTTTATTAAATTTAAAAATTGATTTTAAGGTTAAAAATTTGATTTGCAAAAATAGTAAAAAATTTTAGTATTAACATTACAATTTATGTTTTTTTTAAAATCGGTAAGTTCAATTAAGAAATGCAACTTTTTAAATAATTGAAATTCAAAAATCTTGGCGATAATAATGATTTGTTGAAATAATGAGGAATAATTTTACCATAGAAATTTATTTCTCATTATTTCAACAAGCGAAAAATTTAAACAGTTTCTCAAAGTAAATTACTATCTATTGCAAATTCACTACTGTCCTTGCTTTTAATTTTCCTGCCAAAATCAATTTAATATATTCATCAAGTTGATTTACAGATATTTCTGTGCATAATTCGCAAAGCGATGACGGTTTAAATGCAGTCGCCATTTTATTCCAGAGCGATTGCCGCAGCGCGTTTGGATAGTTTTGGGACGACATTCCCACAAGCGAAATGCCCCGCAAAATAAACGGAAATACCGACAAATTCAGATTTGTACCCGCCACGCTTCCACAAGTTGCCACGCAACCGAAAACATTTGTTGTTTTAATCATATTTTCCAAAACCGCTCCGCCGACAGTGTCAATGCCGCCTGCGAACATTGCTTTTAGCAACGGTTTATTTTCTATAGATAAAAATTCTTCGCGTGCAATAATTTCCTTTGCGCCAATATGCCGCAAAAAATCATGTTCCTGTTCTTTGCCCGAAATCGCGCAAACGTGATAACCAAGTTTTGTCAGCATAGCCACTGACATTGAGCCGACTCCGCCTGTTGCGCCAGAAACGGCAATTTTTCCGCTTTCGGGTGTGAGCGTTTGCGCCAATCGTTCAACCATTGCCGCTGCGGTAAAGCCTGCTGTGCCGTAAATCATTGATTCTTTTAAAGTTAATTGTTCGGGCAAACGAACAACCCACGCTGCAGGCACGCGGATAAACTGCCCAAAACCGCCCGCTGTGTTCATTCCCAAGTCGTTGCCTGTTACAACAACTTTATCGCCTGCG
>WRGS01000035.1 GCA_009787075.1 Paludibacter sp. | reverse complement strand
GTGGAAGTGAACAGAGAATCCTACGGATATGAAATCGGATTAACAGGCGATATTGATTTGAGATTCAATTCACAGGGTGATTTTATCGGATATGATTGATTTAAGGAAATATTAAATCAATCAATTGAGTAAAAATAAAAGCGCGAGTTTCCGAACTTGCGCTTTTTGGCATTCCATATTTCAGGACAAAAATAAGTCCGTCATCAAGCGGGGCGTGTCTTGCCAAATAGTTTTACATCAAATTTTTCCGCCTGTTTTTTTTTAGAAATAATTGTAATTTTGCATTTTAAAACAAAGAGCAACCATCAAAAAATATGATAAAAATAATTTGGAAGAAAAATCACAAATCATTTCATTTTTCCAAAATCTTTCCAGAATTGCCTTGTAATTTTGCCTCAAATTTAATTTATTAACAAATAAAAAAAAGAAGTTAAAATGAGAACACTTAAATTTTTAATGCTCGCGGCAAATATTTTTACAATACAAATGCTTGCGGCACAAAATCCAGCAATTTCAACACGTTATTCGGATAGTGAAATTGCAAAAATTGTAGAACAATATCGTGCGGTACACTCGCAAAACACTGTTCCGTCTAGTAGTTTACAACAAAAATTCCAAGCAGATTTTCCAAAAGCATCGGATATAGAATGGGAAACCGCTAATGGAATTTATGAAGTGGAATTTGAAATTCGTTTTCACGATTTCAAAGCGTTTTACGACAATGACGGCAATCTGTTGATGGTGGTCGAAGAAATCCGCAATTCTGCGCTACCCGCAGTTGTGCAAAACACCGCTAAAGCAAAATATCCCAAATTCATGATTGAGGATATTCGCAAAATCCGTCGAGGAACAGAAACTGTTTATAAATTGGAAATGGAAAAATCATTTTCCGATATGGAAGTAACACTGTTTGTGAAATCGAATGGCATTGTTTTAAATGAACAAATTGATTATTAACTTATTAAATTTATATTAAAATGAAAAAAGTAATGTTTTTAGCAGTAATATTTGGGGTTTCAATGATGTTCGTATCTTGCGATAAGGAAGAAGTGATTTCGGTAAATAATCTGCCCGCTTCAAGTCAAGAGTTTATTAAAACCCACTTTCCAGGTGTAACAGTAACACGCGTGATGAAAGATACCGAAGGTTTGGGAATAGATTATACAGCTTATCTTGCCAACGGTTTCGACATTGATTTCGAGAAAAACGGAAACTGGGATGATGTTGATGGACATATAAATCCCGTGCCGCAAAGCATTCTAAACTTGCTTCCATCAGGTATAGTTGAGTATGTTTCTGCAAACCTCAACAATTATCAAATCGTGGAAGTGAACAGAGAACCTTACGGCTATGAAATCGGATTGACAGGCGATATTGATTTGAGATTCAATTCGCAAGGTGGTTTTATCGGATATGATTGATTTAAGAAAATATTAAATAATTTTAACAAAAATAAAAGCGCAAGTTTATGAACTTGCGCTTTTATTGTATATAAATACTTAGTATGTTAGTTTATTATTATTATATTTTCGAGATAAAATTAAAATAATTTCGGTTTTCCCAAATCTTTCCAGAATCGCTTTGTAATTTTGCAGCGTTAAACTTTTAATTTTATTAGATATGACAAAGAGTTTTTTTATTTTCATTGCTGTAGCAATGTTGAGTGCAGTTCTTGGTACTGCCTGCGCAAAGAATAAAGTGATTTCGGCAAATGACCTGCCTAAAACGAGTCAGGAGTTTTTAAAAAATCATTTTCCTGATGCAAAAGTGAGTCTCGTTACCAAAGAATGGAACGAATACAATGTGTGGTTAGACAACGGTTTTGAGGTTAATTTTACGCGCAAAGGCGAGTGGGACGAAGTTGATGGAAAAACCAGACCCGTGCCGCAAAGCGTCATCAACCTTTTGCCAGCCGCAGTCGCCTCTTATGTTTCGGCACATTTTCCGAACGCGCAAATCGTTTCAGTCAATCGCGAACCGTTTGGTTACGATGTTGATTTGTCCAACGGTATGGATTTGACATTTGATTACAAAGGAAATATCCGTGAAATTGACGATTAAAAAATTGTAGTTCAGAAAATTTTTGCAAAGTTACACAAAGTTCCATACTTTGTGTAATTTTGCATTTTAATTTTAGAGAGGGAAAATGAAAATTTTAATTATAGAAGACGACCGTTCGTTGCGCGAAGTAATTCAGCAATCGCTTGAAAAAGAGCGGTATATCGTGGAAACTGCCGCCGATTTTAATTCGGCTGCTATGAAAACGGCTGTCTATAAATACGATTGTGTTTTGCTTGATGTGATGTTGCCTGACGGTAGCGGTTTGGAACTTTTAAAAAAAATAAAAGCCGAAAATTTGCAGGAAAATATTATCATCATTTCTGCCAAGGATTCGCTTGACGACAAAATTTTGGGACTGAATATAGGTGCAGACGATTACTTGCCAAAGCCCTTTCATTTAGCCGAATTAAGCGCAAGAATACGCAGCGTTGTGAGGCGAAACAGCAGCGGACAAAATCACATTGTTTTTGGAAATATAAAACTGCAACCAGATGATTTTCAAGTGTTTATAAATGAAAAAACACTCGAACTCAACCGCAAGGAATTTGACATTCTGCACTTTTTTATCAACCGCCCAAACCGACTTTTGAACAAAGAAACCATTGCCGAAGCCGTTTGGGGCGACAACATTGACCAAGCCGACAGTTTTGATTTTATCTATTCGCAAATAAAAAACCTGCGTAAAAAACTGCAACTTTCCGCTGCAACCGCCGAAATAAAAGCCATTTATGGAATTGGGTATAAATTAGTAGAACTATGAAATTAAGCACCAAAATATTCTCGCAAATTATCGCCTGTTTTGCCGTAATAATGAGCGTTTGGGCAGTCGTGTTCTACTTTGTGATAATGAACGAAGTGCGCGATGAAACCGATGATTATCTGCAAAT
>WRGS01000034.1 GCA_009787075.1 Paludibacter sp. | reverse complement strand
GGCGAAATAAACACGTGGGCTAAATATTTTGAGGATTTATTACGAATTTTTGAAATTACTCCAGAAAAGTTTTTTGAAGGAATTGAATCGCAAGTTGTAATAAATAATCACAATGATTGTACTTACTCTGGAGATTCTAACATAGAACATCAACATCTTGAAAATCAAGATATTTACGAAAAACTTTTAGAACAATACGAAGAACGCATCAATGATAAAGACGAACAAATCGCCCTGCTTAAAAGTCTGTTGGAAAAAAAGTGAGCGGCGGCATTCTTTTTCCCAGCTATTTTATCATTCACCTGTGTTGAATATTGTTTCGGCAAAGGCGAATATCTATATTGTTAATCCATCAAAATTCCATTTTTTATAAATTTGTTATTTTTTTATTCAAATTTTTTTTGGCAATTAAAAAAAATATATTATTTTTGCACCATTATTTTAATATCATTTTAATATCAACAATTTAATCATTTTTTAATTATGGAAACAAAAGAAAAAGTATTTTCAGGTACAAAGTTAAACGGCATTATGATGCTGATTTTCAACTTATTAATTTTAATTGCAGTAATTGCTTTGCTTATTTTTGGAATAAACAAAACAGATGAAAATCCAAATTCCGTTCTGGGCGTTGTTTGTATTATTTTGGCTCTAATCGGATTTGTTAAAAATCTGATTTTCTGGTTTGGTTTTATGCAAATTGAACCAAATGAGGCGCGTGTTCTGCTGTTTTTTGGAAAATATCGCGGAACGGTCAAAGAAAACGGATTTTTTTGGGTAAATCCGTTTTTTTCCAAGAAAAAACTTACTTTGCGTGCGCGCAACCTTGATGCCGAACCTATTAAAGTTAATGACAGAAAAGGCAACCCGATTATGATTGGACAAGTGCTTGTTTGGCGTGTGGTTGATACTTACAAAGCGAGTTTTGAGATTGACAATACTTCAAATACTCCTCCTGCAATGATTGAACACAACAGTATTCACGCAGAAAATGTGCAAAACAAAATGAAAGCGTATGAAAACTTTGTTAAAGTGCAATCGGACGCGGCTTTACGTATGGTTGCAGGCATGTATTCGTACGATAATATGGAAAATGAAGACGAAAAATTGACTTTGCGCTCAGGCGGCGAAGAAATTAACGAAATTCTTGAACGCCAACTCAATGAGCGGCTTGCAATAGCAGGAATTGAAATTATGGAAGCGCGTGTGAATTATTTGGCGTATGCGCCTGAAATTGCAGCGGTTATGCTTCGCCGTCAGCAGGCGGACGCAATAATTGCTGCGCGTGAAAAAATTGTTGATGGAGCGGTTGGAATGGTGCAGCACGCATTGAGAAAACTTTCTCAAGAAAAAATTGTTGAACTTGACGATGAACGAAAAGCGGCTATGGTTTCAAATCTTTTGGTAGTTCTTTGCGGTGATGAACGTGCTACGCCTGTGGTAAATACAGGAACAATATACAATTAAAATAAAAAATTAAAAAACCTGACTCGTTTTAAATAAAAGAGCGAGTTAGGTTTTTTTTAACATGGAAACAGAAAACAAAATAAAAACCTTTGTACTTCGCATCGATACCGACACGATGTCGAAAATTGAGCGTTGGGCGGCAGACGAATTTCGTTCTGTAAATGGACAAATTTTATATATTCTCAATGATGCATTGAAAAAAAATAAACGAAAAAAACAGGAATAAGAAACTGAATTTTGTCAATATTGATTTTTTGTTTAAAATAAAATATTTTGTAACTTTGCAAAAAATTTAAATATTAAATAAAAAATTATTTATGAAAAAAATAATCTATACATTATCATTTGCATGCGCATTGCTGTTTGCGCCGAAAGTTATTATTGCACAAACTTTTAAGTCAGGGAATATTTATTACAAAGTGATTTCACCTAATACGCCGCGTACAGTGGCAGTAACTTACAGTTCTACTGCGGGCGAAAAATACAGCGGTTCGGTAAATATTCCTGCATCGGTTTCATATTCGGGGGCATCTTATTCTGTGGTATCCATCGACAGCGCAGCATTTTCTGCATGTACAGGGCTTACATCTGTAACAATTCCTTCAACTGTCAGATATATAGGCAATTATGCTTTTCGCAATTGCAGTGCATTGTCTTTACCTAATTTTGCCGCTTTAACTGCGCTGGATTCAATTGGATATTCGGCGTTCTACAATTGTACAAGTTTTTTAGGCGCTTTGAATTTGCCTAATTCTCTTATTAGAATAGGCGACAACGCATTTGACAGTTGCACAGGACTGACTAACGCGCTTGT
This sequence comes from Paludibacter sp., assembly GCA_009787075.1. Classification (GTDB taxonomy): domain Bacteria; phylum Bacteroidota; class Bacteroidia; order Bacteroidales; family Paludibacteraceae; genus WRGS01. The sequence goes on along the minus strand of WRGS01000034.1, from coordinate 657 downwards.
TTTGCCGTCTTCGCTCAAATGGCTTGGCAATCAGGTATTTTTTTATTGCACAGGTCTTACAGGTGCGCTTGTGTTACCCAATAATTTAAGTCATATCGGAGTTGCGCCGTTTGAGCAATGCGCAGGCATAATTACTCCGACAGAAACATTGACTATACCTGATTCGGTTACATATATTGCTTTTTTTGCTTTTTTGGGTTTTAATAATTTAAAAACTATTAATTTTAATGCTAAAAAATGTGAAACAATGGCAGATTTAACAGACCAATCTCATGAAAAGGTAGCTTTTTATAATTGTAATGCGGTAAAAACAATTAATATAGGTGCAAATGTTACAAAAATTCCAAATTATGGTTTTTCAAAGCTTACAACTGTTCAATCTATCAAAAGCGATGCAATAACTCCGCCACAAATTTATGCGCAAACATTCAAAGATATTGCAACAAACATTCCTGTAACTGTAAGTTGCAACAGTGCAGCAGTATATTCAGCCGCTACCTATTGGAATAATTTTACAAATATTCAGGGATTTGGGTCGGTGAGCGTTCCGTATGATTTGCAGGCGGCAAACGAAAGCGCAAGCATAAAATTGCAATGGCAGGGCAGCGCAACAAGTTATAAAATTTACCGCAACAATACGCTGATTGCAACCGTAGG
>WRGS01000033.1 GCA_009787075.1 Paludibacter sp. | reverse complement strand
TATCGGTAATGCCTTTCATTACATAACCTACTGCCTGCGTTGCTTGCTGCCAAAGCGTGCCGAATGCGAAACCTGCATTGTTCATTGCCATTGTTTTAATCTCCCATAATTAAAATTGCGGCAACCGCCATTATTACTACCATCATCATAGTTGTTTGCTGCTGCTGCCCTGCAAGGTCTGAATTATTTTCATTCTGTTTGCGTGCGCTTTCGAGTTCGTACTGTTTTTGTGCTGCTTCGTTGGCTACTTGCTGGTCTTTGCGGTCGTTGCTTCTATTAATAGCATTTTTTGCCAACGAATACCCGCCAAGCGTGAAAACGTCCCAAAGCGCAAATCCGCGCTTTTTTATTCTTTTTTCAAAATAAAAAATAAAATCTTCCAGCGTCATAGATTTTATGCGTGCAAGTTCTTCGCCTGCAATATTATTGCCGTTGATGTAATCCCATTCAAGCGCATTTTCTACCATTGATTTTAAGCGAGGAACGCGCCCGCCGTTCATTACAGGTATAATGTCGTAAATAGCAGCGATACTTTGTTTTAGGCTCTGAAATTCCGTACCTGCGAGCGCGTCAAAAGCGTAAGTGTCTGCGGCAATTTCACTGTCGGTATCAAGTAAATAATGCCCAATTTCATGTTGCACGACAAATTTTTGCTGAAAAGGCGTCAGGCGCGGGAAAATATTTTTATTCAAATAAATAACCGCATGCCCTGTTTGCAGGCTTTCAACAATTACTGCGGGAGAGTCGCCCACAATATCGTATTTGTCCGTGTAAATGGTTTTGAGCATTATTTTTTCTTAAATACTAAAATTAAAATTATTACAACTACAAAAACCCCGCCCCCGATTAGAAGCATAGTTTGCATTTTCTTCCATTTTTGTTCTTGCTCTCTGGCATCAGCCTCTTTGCCCTGATTGTCAAGTATTTTACTGTAATTACCAGAAAGTCGGTCGTACCAACTAATTCCCATAGAACTTGCTGAACCTAACCAACCGAAAGCCGAATTAAGCCAGCCGAATAAATCCTGTTTTTGCTTACCACTGCTGCCGCCGCTACCAGATGTACCATTGCTGCCACTTCCACTGCCACTACTGCCAGATGTACCACTGCTTGATGTACCTGTACGGTTATCAACCATATCAAAAATATTTTTTATACCATCGCCGTCATCATCGTCAAAATCGCCGCCAACCCACGAATATTTAACCTGTTTTTGTTGCTCAAACGCCGAATTATCGCCGTAGATATGCAATGTTTGGTTGTTAAAATCTTCACGGAAATAGCGGTTGTCCAAGATAGTGCGTGCAAGGCACGAATAATCGGTTGCAAAATCGGGATTTTTCGCCAACTTTTCGTATAAGGTAAGGTCGGAAATTTCGCCGCTGTTATCGCCATGCTTTCGGTAAAGTTTGTCGAGAGCGTCCCTATCCACATATTGAAAGGTCAGAGCGGCAAACATCTTTAAATCAGCAAGATTAAAATTTTTCATACAATTTTACTTTAAAAATTTTCAAAAAAAGCCCAAGCCAAAGGCGTGGGCTTTTTAGGTCAAAAAAAAATAGTTGGTTCAATTAAACCAGCCCGTTAGCCCACGCTTTTTCAAGTTCCTGCGGGATATTGACCGAACCGTCAATAGTCCAAATAAGCGTAACGTCAGCCCCACCAATGATGTCCATAATCAAAACGGTTTGATTGTTGAACGAAATGTTCGGTTGTACAACAATTTTGTTGGGCATTTGTTGAGTGGTGCGTACTTTGGTTTGCAACACGATGTCGCGGCTGCCCAAATCGCGCAAAGGATAGTAACGCCGTTCCTTGATGCTTTTTGACAACTGCGATAAGTGTTGAGTATCAACAGTAAAATCAAGTTGTTGCGCCAATACAGGCACATTGCAAAAGAATTTTGCAGCGTTTTTCAGTGCAGTTGCATTATCAACTAAGATGTTGGAAATTGCCTCCAAACCGATAATGCCATCAACGGTTTCGCCAAAAGCGGCGTTTAAGTCCGCTTTGCTGGTGAATTGTCCTCCAAACAAGGCTATGCGCTTGGTGGCTTCGCCTGTATTCTGAATGTGCATTTCAAGCACTTCTTCGCCATTGCTCGAAAACAAACCAACGGCTTGGCTGCCGTCAAAACTGCGGGCTACGCGGTTTTGTCTGTTTTGTAATGCGCCTTCTACGGTATTACCGCCATAATTGCGCTTGTTACCGCTAAAACGGTTAGAAAAAATATCTCTTTCGTTCATTTCTTTGAATAAATAAAATGTTAATAATTAATAACTTACAAGGTTGTTAATACCCAAACCTAAAAAACTTGATTTGGTAGCGTCCTTTTTCTTCCAAATGCCGTCATCGCCCAAACGAGAGGACAATGTGTTGAGTTGTACAAGCGCAAGAACGCCTATTACAGCGGCTATTGCCGCTACTATTACCGTTGTGCTGTTTTTTGAAAGCAATTTGTCCATTGTGTAATTTTATATAAATGTTTTTAAAATAATTTTCTAAAAAAAGGGGAGATTTCACGCAACGCGATTTCGATTTCGTCCTTTCGGGGTGATGTTCATTCCTGAGTATCTCTCTACTCTCGCATGCCTTACTTTCTTGCCCCGCTCACTTCATTTCTTAAAGCGTATGGATTTTTGACGCGAGGGGTGCAGCACTTTTTTTGCTGCACGGCTAATAGCATCGCGCCATTTCATATTATATTTTTTGACCGTAACTTTGCGGCTGCCAGCGTTTTCGCGTATTACACGCGCCGATTTGACTATTCGCCGCATTTGATTAGGCGTCATTTTTTTGCCTTTTGCCATAAATAATTATAAATCTTTATATTGTAAAAATTTGATTTTCAAAAAAAAATGATAGCCTTACCCTGCCGTTAGCAAGTTTTCAACAGGGCTGACTTGCTCATTACAAGAGGCG
>WRGS01000032.1 GCA_009787075.1 Paludibacter sp. | reverse complement strand
TATGCTTGTTATTACAAAGATGGGTATAGGTGCAAAACAAAACAACAAAAGTGAACTTACTTCGCCCGTACTACTATTTTTGACTAAAAATTAAACAGACTTTCACTTTTCAGTTTATTTTTTTATCTTTGCAAATTGTAAAGTTTTAATTTTAAAATAATATTTTATGAATAAAAAAATTGCTTTAGTATTTTTAAGTTTATTATTATCAATTAATTATGTTTTGCCTTGTACAAATTTTCTGGTGGGTAAAAAAGCATCAACCGACGGCTCAACATTTATAACCTACGCCGCCGATTCTTATTTTCTGTTTGGTTCGCTGCATTTTAGTCCTGCTGCAACTTATCCCGCAGGTGCAATGCGCGATATTTATGAATGGGATACAGGAAAATTTCTCGGAAAAATAAAACAGGCGCGTCAAACCTACAATGTTATCGGAAATATGAACGAACATCAGGTTTGCATTGGCGAAACGACTTTTGGCGGGCTTCACGAACTTGTTGATACAGCAGGCATAATCGACTATGGTTCACTGATTTATATCGCCTTGGAACGCGCTGCAACAGCACGCGAAGCAATAAAAATTATGACTGACCTTGTTGCCGAATATGGCTATTGCTCCGAAGGCGAATCGTTTTCCGTTGCCGACCCTAACGAAGTATGGATTTTGGAAATGGTTGGCAAAGGTGCAGGCAGCAAAGGCGCAGTTTGGGTGGCGCAGCGCATACCCGACGATTGCGTTTCGGCTCACGCGAATCAGGCGAGAATTACGCAAATCCCATTTTCTGATAAAGAAAACTGTATGTACGCGCCAGATGTTGTGAAATTTGCACGGCAAAAAGGACTTTTTAAAGGTAAAGACAGCGAATTCAGTTTTTCAGATATTTACAATCCGCTTGACGATGTGGCGTTGCATGTGTGCGAAAGCCGCGTTTGGGCGTTTTTCAATGGGGTAAATCCAGATATGTATCGTTATATTTCGTATGTAAAAGGGCAAACAAAAGAACGTATGCCATTGTGGATTAAACCTGTAAAAAAACTTTCGGCGCAAGATATGAAAGATTTTATGCGCAACCAGTTTGAAGGTACTGAATTTGATATGACGCAGGGTTATGGCGCAGGTCCGTTTCATACAAAACTTCGCCACAGTCCGCTCACATATTTTGTTGATAGCGTGGAATATACGCACGACCGCCCTGTTGCCACCCAGCAAACAGGTTTCAGTTTTGTAGGGCAAATGCGCTCGTGGCTGCCCGATTATGCAGGCGGAATTTTTTGGTTTGGAGTTGATGATGCGGCGAGTTCGTGCTATGTGCCTATTTATTGCTGCACAAATAAAGTTCCTTGGTGTTTTAGCCACGAAAACGGCTCGCTGCTCGAATATTCCTCAACGTCAGCATTTTGGGTATTCAATCAGGTGGCAAATTTTGCTTACGGAAAATATTCGTTTATGCAGCCAGAAATTAAAAAAGTACAGCAGCAGTGGGACGCTTATTTTAATGAATTAGTGCCGAAAACTGATGCTTTGGCAGCAAAACTTTCCAAAGAAGATGCACAAAAAATGCTTACAGATGGCGTGGTAAGGCAATCGGAAGATTTGACAAACGCTTGGCGCAGTTTGGGTGAATATCTTTTGGTAAAATATTTGGACGGAAATGTTAAAATAGAAGAAAACGGAAAATTTATTCAAAATGAGGCAAAAATTCCGCCCAAAATTCTTCGTCTGGGTTATCCTGTGGAATTTATGCGCGAAATGGTTAAGCAACGACCTGACCTTCGCGTAAAATCAAAAGAGGAATTGGAGAACAGAAAATAAAATTAATTTTTAACAAACAAATATATGACAAAATTTCAAAATTTAGGAAATGTTACCGATGTAAATTACAAGTCATCGAAGAAATACATAACTTTGGGCATCGTTGGTTTTTTCGTACTTATTATTTTGTTTGGCAGTTTTTTTACTGTCAATACAGGTGAGCGCGGAGTGATACTTCGTTTTGGAAGTTTGCATTCCATTGCTAATGAAGGACTTAACGTCAAACTTCCATTTATCGACAGAGTTGAACGAATGTCAATCCGCGACAGGAAACTGTCGGTAAATATAGAAGTTTCTTCAAGCGATATTCAAACTATTGGCGTTGATGTAGGGCTTGTTTATGCGCTTGACCCTCAAAAAGTTGGACAAATTTATCAACGTTATGGAGCAAATATTGAGGAAACTTTGTTGCGTCCGGCTTTGTCCGAAAAAATTAATGCCATCATTGCCGAATATCCGATAGAAACTTTTGTGGAAAAACGCGCTGAAATTTCCAGCCGCATAAATACCGCGTTTTCAAGTCAGATAGCAGGCAGCGGAATAGTTGTAAAAGACCTGTTAATTGTAAATCACGATTTCAGTAATGAATTTAATAAAGCAATTGAGGATAAAAAAATTGCAGAACAGGGCGCTCTAACGGCAAAATTTACGCTTGAAAAAATGAAACTTGAAGCAGAAGCGCAAAAAATCAAGCAGGCATCGCTCTCGCCAATGGTTTTACAGGAAATGGCAATCAACAAATGGGACGGCAAATTGCCAACTTATTTTAGCGGCGATAAATTGCCTTTTATTACAATAAAATAATGTTTTTTAATGAAAAAAACTAACGATTGGAAGGAAAAATTAGGAATTGTATATTCTACAAATCCTGATTTTTCAACCAAAATCGAAGAAGAATCAGAAAAAACGCCCGCACCACCTGCCAAGCAATTGCTGCGCATTGAATCAGACAAACGTAACGGTAAACCCGCAACGCTTGTAACTGACTTCAAAGGTACAGAGCAGCAATTGAAAGAACTTGCTAAAATGCTTAAAATCAAATGCGGTTCGGGCGGCTCGTGGCG
>WRGS01000031.1 GCA_009787075.1 Paludibacter sp. | reverse complement strand
CCATATGCTAATACTTGTGTCCATTTATCTTGATTTCCTTTTCCAAAAAGCCAGCCACTATAATCTTTTACTTCAAAAACTATTATTCCAACATTTGTTATAATTACTAAATCAATTTGTGAATAATTATTATTAGATTTTTCAAGATACAAATCATGAAAAATATCTTCTGCTGGTATTCCATATTTTAAAAGTCTTAAAACTAGCCTTTTTTCAGATTTTGTTCCTCTATAAGATTTAGTAACAGTTTCTAATAAATTTTTATCCTTTATTTTTAAATATATATTTAAGAAAACAGAGAAACTAATTATGATAAAAAACCCAATAATTACCCACATCTTAATATTCTTATTTATATTATAATTTATTTACAAAATAATGTCAATATTTAATTTATATTTTCCTACCAATTTAGCCTTAATGTCGTCTAACGTGAACAGGTAAAAGACGTTTTTGCTTTTGCGATAAGGAAACTGCGAAGCAGTTTCTCGCAAAAGCAAAAATGTGGCGTAACAAAACGCACAAAGGGCGAAGCCCGACTGCGTTTTGTGTAGCCTAGCCGCCGAAAGGCGGCGTACTTTTACCGTATGTTGTGCGACGTTTTTTGCTTCATAACTGTAATTATATCTTACACTAACGAAAAATGCAACACAATAATTTACAATATATATTTTTACTTTATTTTTTTTATTTATAAATTGGTGTAACGGCTTCAATAACCGTTACACCAATATTTAATTTTAATTACCCGAATAAGCAATTAAGCCGTTTTGACCAACAGCGACAAATTTATTATTGCCCCATACAATATCGCCGTTGAAAAGGTTGCTTCCTCTATTTTGTATTGTGTATTCTACAACTGTCCATACAATGCCATCTGTTGAAAAAGCCATTTTATCACCACCACAAATGACAAATCTTCCGTTTCCATAAGTGATAGAATACATACTTACACCGCTAACAGATACTTGTGTCCAAGCAACGCTGTCCGATGAATATCCAATACCTGTTGATGTTCCATTTGGGACAACAAACTTATTGCTGCCCCATGCCATTCTAGTACCGCCGAATGTTCCCCCTGCTGTCCAACTTGTACCATTCATTGAATATGCTGTTTTATCCACTCTTGCCATTGCTACAAATCTATCATTGCCCCATTTTATGTCTCGGATTGAGTCATCGAATGTGCTATTTGTTACGGCTTGCCATGTTATGCCGTCTGATGAATACGCCATTTTACCGCCGCTTCCGCCAGCTACAAATGTATTATTACCCCAAGCGATTGCGTTTATAGTATCACCACTAGTAAATGTGCTGTTTGTTACGGCTGTCCATGTTTCTCCATTTGATGAATATACCATTTTTCCACTAGAGCCAACTGCGACAAACTTATCTTTTCCCCATACTACTTTACTAAGGTCATAACCACTGTTTGTTGCGGCTGTCCAGTTAATGCCGTCTGATGAATACGCTATTTTCCCACTACCATATCCAACTGCGACAAACTTACCGTTACCATAAGCAATACCTTTAATATCACTTCTTCCGTTTGTTTCACTTCCAAATGTGCTATTAGCTACGACTGTCCAACTTGCCGGATTTCCGCCACCGCCACTACTTCCACCAGTGATTGTAATTGAAAGCGATTTTGTGTTGTTTCCTTTAGCGTTAGTTGCTTTAACGGTAAAAGTAGATGTTGCCGCTGTTGTCGGCGTTCCTGAAATTACGCCTGTTGTCGCAAGGCTTAAACCTGTTGGCAATGCTCCGCTTTCAAGCGTCCATGTAATGGGCGTGTCTCCTGTCGCCGCTAAAGTCTGGCTGTATGCCGTTCCCACTGTCCCATTAGGCAATGACGCTGTAGTAATTGTTGGTGCTGTTCCGCTATTATTGCCATTGCCGCTACCGTTTCCGTTACCGTTGCCATTTCCGCCTCCGTCATCGCCACCACCGCAAGATGTTATTGAAAATCCAATTACCGCAACAAGTGCGATAATGCCGAACATTTTTAATACGTTTTTCATAAAAAACTCCTTAAACATCAAAATTGACCCTCCCAAAAGGGCGGTATTTCCTAATAAATCCCTCTAAATTCACAGGTTTTACAAGAAAATTGTATCTGGCACATAATAATATATGTATACCACACAATATGTCAAGCAGTTATAGCCTATTAATATTACCCAACAGATAATGAAAGAAAAAACAGTAAATATTAGGGAAACTTTTGCCAAAAATTTAAGGGAAAATCGCCGTAAATGCGGTTTAACACAGGCTCAACTAGCAGAAAAAGCGGATATTTCTCACCATTATCTGGCAATGGTTGAATTGTCTCGTAATATTCCTAAAGTTGAGACTATAGAACGGCTTGCAAAAGTCCTAAATGTTGAATTTTACGAACTTTTTATTGTTCCTCTTTCCCCTGCTATGGAAATGAAAAAAATCCACGAAGTGATTATTTCTGATATGAAACAGATTGTAAGTGAAGCTGTAGAGAAAGCCATAGATTTAAAATGTAAAAAGCGTAGATAATTGATATTTTAGGCAAGCTTGAAAAAAATAAATGTAGAATAAAACCGTGAAAAGCTGTATATTATATATAGGAGATAAAGATGGAAGCAACACAGACAGCAAATCCACCAAGTTTTGAGACCGTTTGGGCATTATTTCAAGAAGTCGGCGAAAAACAAAAAGAAACTGATCGTATTGTAAAGGAAAACGCTGTTCAAATTGGGAAACTCAGCAAGCGAATGGGCGAAGTTGTTGAACATATGGTTGCACCCAACCTCAGGGAGAAATTTAGGGAATTAGGATATGACTTCCCAAAAGCTAATCCCAATTCTGATGTTTCTGATCATAAGAATAATATACACCT
>WRGS01000030.1 GCA_009787075.1 Paludibacter sp. | reverse complement strand
TCCTTTTTCGCTGCTTCGTATTCTTTAATAAGTTTATCTTGAACGTCAGCAGGAACGAGTTCGTAACTTGCAAACTTCATTGAGAACGAAGCGCGTCCGCCTGTGAGCGAACTCAAAGTTGTAGAGTAACTGCCAAGTTCCTTCAATGGCACTTTTGCCGACAGTTTTTCAAAACCCTTGACGCTTTCCATTCCCATAATCATTCCACGTCTGCCCTGTAAGTCAGACATTACATCGCCCATTTTTTCAGACGGAACAAGCACTTCCACATCATAAATCGGCTCAAGCAATTTTGGTCCCGCCTCTTTAAATGCCTGCGAAAACGCATTACGTCCAGCCAAACGGAACGAAATTTCGTTTGAATCAACAGGGTGCATTTTTCCGTCATAAACAATCACACGTACATCACGGGCATAAGAGCCTGTAAGCGGTCCTTGCTCAATTCTATCCATCAAACCTTTAAGAATTGCAGGAACAAAACGCGCATCAATTGCCCCGCCGACAATTGAATTTACAAGTTCGAGTTTGCCGCCCCATTCAAGTGGAATTTCCTGCACATCGCGTGCCGAAATTTTATATTCCTGTCCGCCGAATTTGTACATTTCCTTTACAGGAACGCCTTCAACGTATGGCTCAACAATCAGATGAACTTCGCCAAACTGACCTGCGCCGCCCGATTGTTTTTTATGACGATAATCGGCGCGGGCGGATTTGGTAATGGTTTCGCGATATGGAATTTTCGGCTCAATAAATTCAATTTGAATTTTGTCTTCATTTTCAACACGCCATTTGAGAGTGCGCAAATGAAATTCTCCCTGACCGCTTAAAATGGTCTGTTTCAATTCTTTGGAACGTTCGATAATCCAAGTTGGGTCTTCTTCGTGCATTCTTGTTAAAATTTCGCTTAATTTTTCCGAATCAGATTCACTGACCGATCTGATTGCGCGGCGATATTTTGGTGCAGGATAATCAATTTTTGGATAATCAAATTCGCAGCCTTTCTCGTTAAGCACGTTTCCTGTGCGAGTTTCTTTGAGTTTAACGGTTGCGCCAATGTCGCCTGCAACAATTTCTTCCACTTCGTTGCGGATTTGTCCTGCAACTGCAAAAAGTTGGCTGATGCGTTCTTTTGAGCCGTTGCGGCTGATATTTAAAAGGTCATCGCCTGTTTTAAGCGTTCCGCTCATTACTTTAAAATACGAAACCTCGCCAATGTGCGGTTCAACGCTTGTTTTAAAAACATAAATTGATTTTGCCGCTTTGCTGTTTGGCGCAATTTCTTTTCCATCTTTTGTAACGGGATTTTTAACTTCTGTAACAGACGGAACAACATTTCCCAAAAATTCCATTAATCGGCGTACGCCCATATCTTTACCCGAACAGGTGCAGAAAACAGGGAACATATCTCTGTTAATCAGTCCTTTGCGGATTCCTAACCGCATTTCGTCTTCGGAAAGAACTCCCTGTTCAAAGAATTTTTCCATCAAAGCTTCATCGTGTTCGGCAGCGGATTCGATAAGTTTATTGTGCAGTTCTTCGGCTTTTGCTTTTTCATTTTCCGGAATTTCTAACGCTTGCGGCTCGCCGCCTTCGGGTTTCCATTGGAACATTTTCATTTGCAAAACGTCAATCACAGCGTTAAAACCTACGCCCGCATTTACAGGATATTGAATAATAACAACTTTTCCGCCATAATTTTCGCGAAGTTGTTCCATTGTTTTGTCAAAATCCACTTTTTCGTGGTCAAGTTGGTTAGCTGCAAAAATCACAGGTTTGTGCAAACGTTCCGCATAGCGCAAATGATTAGCAGTGCCGACTTCAATGCCGTATTGCGTATTGATTACAATAAGCGCAGTGTCGGTAACATTAAGCGCGGTAACCGCACCGCTGACAAAATCGTCAGATCCGGGACAGTCGATAAAATTCAATTTCTTGCCGTTCCATTCAATTTGCGCAGCAGTAGAAAACACCGAGTAGCCGTATTCTTTTTCAACAGGAAAATAATCGGAAACTGTGTTTTTCGCAACGACGCTGCCTCTGCGTTTTATAACCCCACTCTCAAAGAGCATCGCCTCTATGAGAGTGGTTTTCCCCGAGCCTGAACCTCCCAGTAACGAGATGTTCTTAATTTCATTGGTTTGATAAACTTTCATTGATATTATTTTTTCTTATTTAATTTATTGATTTATAATGATTTATGAAAATATTTTCATAAAAAAATTTACTAAAAAAAATTAAATTTTTCGGGGCGAAAGATAATATTTTTTTTTGAAATAATAATATGTTTTTTTAGTGTTTTATAACATAAAATGCGGTAGTTTAGTCAATTAAAGAAATTTTTCTTTAATTAAACAAAAAACCGTATCTTTGCAGCATAAAAAACATAAAAAACATAAACATTCATTCAATATAAACATTCATTATTTTTGCATCAAAAAATTAAAATATTATGACAACAGAAACAATACAAACAATGCTTACGCGCTATTCGTGCAGGGCTTATACCGACAAAATGCCTTCTGACGAGGCGTTGAATGTTATAGCCAAAGCCGCTATTGCTGCACCAAGCGGTTTCAACCGCCAGAGTTGGCGCGTTATTGTACTTAAAGACAAAGAGTTAATTGCCGATTTGGAAGCCGAAGGAATGAAATATCTTGCGGCGCAGGACGACAAAAGTACTTATAATCGAATTATGTCGCGCGGAGGAAAACTGCTCTACAACGCACCTTGTATGGTTATTTTGCCGATAGATAAATCTATTTCGGAATATTACGCGCTGATTGACTTGGGAATTGTTGCAGAAAATATTGCGCTGGCAGCTACTTCGCTTGGCATAAATAACGTGATTTGCGGATTGATTTCG
>WRGS01000029.1 GCA_009787075.1 Paludibacter sp. | reverse complement strand
TCAACTAACAAATGCAACTTTAATGAGTAAAACAATCTGATTTGGCGGCATTTTGCATATCCGAATTATCAATAAGAAAAATATTGGAAACAATATCAGATTTGCGCAAAGAGTTGATTAACAGTGCGATTTCCGATGGTTTGTGATTATATAGAACAACAGAAGCGTTAATCATTTTTTCATGTTTTTTTACATATTTATTCCAATTTCACGCGCTATTTCAAACATTAATTCACGTGCGGCAGCGTGTTCGTTGGGGATTTTGCCGTCGAGAATAGCGTCTTTTATGCGCATTTTAATTTCGCCGACAGCAGCGCAGGCTGGCAGATTGAAAGTTTGCATAATTTCAAGTCCATCAACAGGCGGCTGAAAATTGCGAATGCGGTCTTTTTCTTCAATTTCAACAAGTTTTTGGCGCACAATTTGAAAATTATCACGGTAACGGCTCACTTTTTCAGGATTTTTTGATGTAATATCGGCTTGGCAAAGCGTCATCAAATCGTCAATATCATCGCCCGCATCAAAAAGCAGCCGCCTCACAGCCGAATCGGTAACATCCTCCTGACTCACATCTATCGGGCGCATGTGCAGCGAAACGAGTTTTTGAACGTATTTCATTTTTTCATTCATCGGCAAGCGCATTTTTCGGAAAATATCCGCCACCATTTTTGCCCCGATATATTGATGTCCGTAAAAAGTCCAACCGTTTTTTGCATCAAATTTTTTCACGCGCGGTTTGCCGATGTCGTGCAGCAGCGCAGCCCAGCGCAGCCACAGATTATCAGTATTTTTAGCAATATTATCAAGCACCGCCAGCGTATGCGAAAAATTATCTTTATGCCCAATTCCTTCGCGCGTTTCTACGCCTTGCAGTGCAATCAATTCAGGGAAAATCAGTTGCAGCAAGCCCGTTTTTTCCAGCAGGACAAAGCCCACAGACGGACGCGGCGAAAGAATAATTTTATTTAATTCGTCGTCTATTCGTTCTTTTGTAATTATTTTTATGCGCTCGCGGTTGCGGCAAATGGCATCGAAAGTTTCTATTTCGAGGAAAAACCCCAGCTGCGAGGCAAAGCGAACGGCGCGAAGCATTCGCAAAGGGTCGTCCGAAAAAGTTACATCAGGGTCAGTAGGAGTGCGGATTACAAGATTTTCGAGGTCGGTTTGCCCGCCAAATGGGTCTATAAGTTCGCCAAAACGGTTTTTATTCAGGCAAATAGCCATTGCATTGATTGTAAAATCGCGCCGTATCTGGTCGTCGGCAAGCGTGCCGTTTTCCACAATCGGATTGCGCGAATCTGCATTGTACGATTCCTTGCGCGCACCGACAAACTCAATTTCCATATCGCCATTTTTGACCTGTGCAGTGCCGTATGTTTTAAAAACAGTAAGAGCGGATTTTTTTCCAAGTTTGCGAACAACATTTTCCGCCATCAAAATCCCACTGCCCACTACTACCACATCAATATCTTTTGACGGACGGCGCAAAAGCAAATCGCGCACATAACCGCCTATTACATAACATTCTAAGCCCAACTTATCGGCAACTTCCGAGAGAGTTTGAAATATTTTATCCTTTAAAAATTCTTTCATTTTTTCAATTTACAAAAGTAATAAATTTATCTTCATATTTTTTGCAAAAATTTGCAGAATAAAAAAAATGTTGTAATTGTGCACCTGAATTTATTAGATAATAAAAAAATGACATAAAAAAGCGTAGAGATACGCACAAAATATAAAATAAAAAAATAGCGTTTGCTATATTCTTGCTTCTGAATCTTCGACACATTCAAAAACTCAAGAATAGGTTAAGTGATCGCATTATGCGGGCTTACTTATTTGAGTTGTGGTAGTTGAAGAACCAAGAAGCGGATAATTAAGTCCGCTTTTTTTATTGCCTGAAATCAAAAAACTTACAATACAATACAAATAAGCAAACAATTTTTTTAATAAATAATTTTAAACTAAATTAAAATGACACACAAACAAGTAATTTTAGCGGGCATATTTGCCCTGACAATGAGCGGCGCGGCTCTGAAAATAAGCGCGCAAGTTGGTATCAACATTGATACTCCTAAAACGACTCTGGACGTTGTCCAAGAAGACCAAACTACGCACGGCAAAGGTTTCCGCCTCGACGATGGCAATCAGGCTGATGGAAAAGTTTTAACTTCCGATACAGACGGAATAGGAACGTGGCAACTGTTTGGATTGAAAATGATTGAAGAAAATCCGTATGACATCAACTATCAGACAGATTCTATTTCTTTTGTTAAAAATGTGTATTGTGCAACAGGACAAAGTATTACGCTTACTGCTGGAAAATGGAAAGTGGATTTGGTGGCAGTGCTGTCGGTTAGTTTAAGTAAGTCTTGGGCAATCCCGATACCGCCGGGTGAATGGGCGTGGATTTACTTTCAACTTACCGATAATCCAAATACTGCTACATTAGTTAGAACTTCCGATGTAGCCGAAGGCAAACAACTTGTCAGCATGCTATATACGGTAATTAAACCGTTAAGTTCTGTTTATAATATCTACCAATTCGCAACAACTCAAGGTTTTTGGACGGTAAATAATACCATCAGCACAGATAAAACTTATTGGGTATTTGCTCAATTACAAACTGTCTCTACAAATTTGCCCAATTCCTATTTATACAGAATACTTTGCATACAATGGGAAAATAAATTAGTGGCGATACCAATTTTGTAAAATAAAAAATATTATTGTCGGCGGCTGTTCCTTGCATGAGCGGGCAGCCGCTTTTGTTTTATTTAAAAATTTTCTTGAAAAGTTTTTTGCCGAATTTGAAAATCAAAAAAAGTAAAATCACAACAAAAATAAACACAAGTATTGG
>WRGS01000028.1 GCA_009787075.1 Paludibacter sp. | reverse complement strand
CCGTTTTGCATTGTCATTGCCGATAAAAAAATATCATTTTTTTGCCTCTGCCGTTTTGGTATATCGTAAAACGCAATATCTTTGCCATCTGCACTTATCGAAATCAGTAAAAGATTATGGAAATAATAATCACGAAATGTTGCGCCTTTCATTCGCGTAATAACAATGAAACGGATTTCGGAAACAATCAGCGTTGAACCATCGGGCTTTGCATAAAAACCAATAATATCAAAGGTGTTGGAAATTCCCTGCCCTTCTTTTACTTCTTTATCTGCATCTTTTGAGTTAAGTTGATTTACCAAATTTGCAGGAAATTGCTTGGTTGCTTGCGAAATAACTTCACGTGTAGTTTCGTCAAGCGATAAATAATAGAATCCGTCAATATCTTTGGTACGTTTTGCCGATGTTTTTATATTGGAATAAAAACCCGAAGCCAAAATACGACTGTTTTTATTATCTATTTTAATGGCAGCATCAAGCATATTTTTTTGCGGCAAAGTCAAGCGATATTCTACAACGTCTTTATTTGTTGAAAGATTTACCGAAACTAATGAAAAGAAATCGTTATCTTCTCCTTTTTGCTGTTGATTTTTTTCCAACTTTACATAAAACAAAAAAAACAAATTGCCTTTATTGGAAATTTGTGATTGCCTGATTACAGCATTTTTATCTTTGAAAGGGAATTGCGCCTCTTTTGTTGCAATTTGTTTCAAATCAGATGTAAAAGACGTTACAATTACAGATTCATCTGCTTTTTTGTCATAAGGCAAATGTTTTATCACAGCAAATTTGGTGCTGTCTTCTGAAATTACGAGTTCAAATTTTCCTGCATTTTTCTTTTTTGAATCGTCAATCTGGTCGATTACTGTAAATTTTCCAATAAAATTACCTTTGTAATCGGCTTGCTGACAAAGCAATAACGTTTTATTGTTCGTTTTCTCAAATGTTTGGAAAAAGTACATTACCTTATCTGCATAAAAATACGCCTGTACAAACTTAAAATTTCCCTGCAAAGTGTTCGTGGTGTTTTTTGCGTTTTTATCAAAAAAAACCGCTTCGTTCGTGCAATTCAGCGATTTATCAAAGGTAAGCAATGAAAATTTTGTCTCTTTGGCATCTATGGTAACAGCAAAAATATTATCGCCAATCTGTGCAGTTTGCAAAATTCCCTGTTTGGACTTGTAAAGTTTACCTACAGTAACTTTGGTTTTTTGTGCCGACAGTTGCAAACAAAACAATGCGGCAAATGCGATAAATATTATTTTTCTCATACAAAATTGAAATTGAATTTATTATTAAACTTTTTATTTTTTCATTTCTCTTTTCGCTGGTTTATAGCCCGCTTTTTCAAAATCCTGCAATTCGGCTGGTTTGCGTAAAGCATTTATTATCAAATATATTCCCCAAATTATTAACGGCAAACTCAAAAGTTGTCCCATATTGATAATCATTGATTTTTCAAAAGTTTCCTGTTGATTTTTTATAAATTCCAGTAAAAAGCGCGTCAGGAAAATTCCTATTAAAAATACACCAAAAATCAATCCTTGCCTGCGGTAACTTTTCCATTTCCAATACATTAGCATACAAACGATAAAAGTTACAAGACAATAAATCATTTCGTAAATTTGCGTAGGGTGAACAGCGGTTGTCGCCCAATCGTAACACGGATTGTCGCCCAAACAATTTCCTTTATCGCCGATAAATTTAAAACCCCAAGGCATTGTGGTTGCTCCGCCGTAAATTTCACTGTTCATCAAATTTCCAAAACGAATTAACATTCCACCGATTGCCACGCCGATTACCAACCTGTCCATTACATAAAGGAACGATTTTTGGGTTATATATTTGTTGTACAGCCACATCCCAATGAGCAATCCAATCGCTCCGCCATGTGAAGCAAGTCCGCCTTCCCAAATTTTTATTATTTCAAAAGGATTTTTATAATAATACCAAAAATCGCCGTCCGCACCGTAGAAAAGGCAATGTCCAAGCCGCGCTCCGATAATCAAACTGACTGCGCCGTACAGAAAAAGTTTGTCGCTCCACAATTGAGGGCGACCTTCGTGCATAAAAATCGTTATAACAATCCAATATGCCGATAATATTGCCAATGCCCAAAGCAATCCGTACCAGCGCACGTGTAAAAATCCGAAATGAAAAATTTCCGGATTAACATTCCAAATTACTGATAGTAACATATTTTAAAAAATTGCGACAAAAATACAATAAATTTCTGAAAAAAACTTAAAAAATTTTTACAACATAAAAAAACTTGCGATTAAATAAGGAATTGCGCCGACAAGAAACCCTATTGCGATGCGAAAAACGTCAAATTTATAAAAGATAAAACACAACAACAGATTTGGGAAAATAGATAAAATAAGTAGTTTGCCAAATACCGCAGACGGAAAAAGTCGGCTTAAAGTTGCGCTTAATCCATCAAAATTCGGATAGCAAGCCATCAAATAGACGACAATAAAAGCAATTGGGAGTAAAATCCCAACTGCAAAACCTATCAAAAACTTGTCGAATTGTTTCATTATTTTACTGCGACAGTTTCAATTTCCACCAACGCGCCCATTGGCAAATCTTTTACAGCAAACGCGCTGCGTGCAGGGCAATCTGTTGTGTAAAATTGCTTATAAACCTCGTTCATTCCTCCAAAATTGGCAATATCCGAGAGAAAAACTGTTGATTTAACAACATTTTCAAAACCGTAGCCAGCTTCGGCGAGGATTGCCGACAAGTTTTTCAACGCCTGTTCTGTTTGCCCAATAATGTTGTCGGCAACAATTTTTCCAGCCGAGGGGTCTATTGGCAATTGCCCCGAAACATAAAGAGTTCC
>WRGS01000027.1 GCA_009787075.1 Paludibacter sp. | reverse complement strand
CAGGGTGTAAGTGTATGTTCCATTCTTTACAGGCGTACCGCTCGGGGTAAGAGTAATAGTGTTTGAACCCAGAACAGCCGTGCTGCTTGCGCTGAACGTTACTCCATTTACATTGTCGGTAGTGATAGTATATGTACCGCCAACATTTGTCGAAGCAGATACTGTAATATTACACGGAGTATTGCCTGAAAGAGGGTCAAGCATATATGTACCATTTCCTGCTGTTATTGAAGTGAATGCTGCAATTGAAGGATCAATATGTGCTGTGGTAGTAGGGCAGTTGTATTTTAATCCTCCTTCAGAGCTTTTAATTGTAACAAGGATATCTCCAGATACAGCAGGTTTCTGAGTGGTAGAAATGGGATAAAGCGTAATGATGCTTTGTCCAAGCGGTATATTTATCCTATTGCCTGCAGAAGGATTTGTAGGATCTACCATACTAGTATAACTTAATCCTGCAAAAGTTGCTGAAAGAATAGTTGGACCTGGAGCAGTACAGTTGATTCTAACATTTATCACAGAACTGCCGGCGGGTTGCGTATTCATCTTTAATGTTCCAAGCGAACTAAGATCTATGTCTTCGCAAGCAATGGAGAGAGCCACAGTTGCAAGTTTTACCGAAAAAGGATAGTTGCAACTTGAAGCCGAACCAATATTGGTCAAAGTAAATAGGTCAGTGCCAGTTCCGTAAGCTGTAACATTTCCCGAAGCGGGCACTATAACAGTAACTAACTGCGGAAATCCTCCGTTAGGGTTATATCCAGAGCCTTCATTGATTTGCCCTGACCCTGAAAAGAAATAACCATTTACAGTATTAGCAACTAATTGCCATTGTCCCGGACGATAAACCTGCAATTGCGCCTGAATAAAATGAGTACTGGGAACGTTAAGGTCTTCACCTACTGTATAAAATTCCGGAGATACTATAACATTATTGATACAATAATCTGGCTGAGCAGGAGTAACTACAAGCGGGGTGTTACAGCCTTGTATTGTCCCGTTAAATGTAATTTTTATATTGTCTGTTTGTGCCACAATTGGTGTTCCTGCTGAAACCAAATTTACCACATAATTTCCGACAGAAGTAAATGTTCCACTTGCAGAAAAGAAGTATCCGTTGTCGGGCTGATTTTCTGTGGTAGCAGTGATAACATAAGTTCCCGGCGAAGTAACTGCAACAGGTACGCTAATATAGTTATTGTTGGTCAAACTTGTTCCCTCAATGTATTGTCCGCGTACAAAAATATGGTCGCAGTCGGTAATCATTCCTTGCGCAGGTGGCATTGTTCCGCAAAGCGAAAGCCACATTGCCGATTCCACAACATAATAGTTAAAACATCCTGTTGAGGTATTGAAAAAGAACATACCATTATCTAAATCCATATTTGGCAATATGCCGTTTCTATCGCCTGTAGTAAAAACTGGCGGAATAACGGTTTTAGGATATCCTGAGTTTATTTTCATATCCAGAATGGCATTTTCGCTCGGATTTTCGGTATTGATGCCTACTTGTGCGTTCATAGCCGCACCGCTCATTATAATGGTAAATATACCAAATAAAATTATTTTTTTTGTCATAAAAAATTTTTTTTTTTAAATTATTATTTTGTTTATTGAAAGTTTTTTGTTTTATAAATTATCTACAGGCTATTAATATTAATAGAAAATAAATCAATACTTTCTGATATTATCCGTAGGACATTAACGGTAAATGTTTTAACGGGAAAAAACTGTTGTTTTGAATTGTATTCTATTGATATGTAAGCCATTTGGGCTATTTCTTATATAGAACTCATATTATTAATGAAAATGAGGCGGAGAATTTGCCGAGAAAGCCGTCAGACAACCGCATTGCACAAATACGCGAATTATCGTGTCTGTGAAAGCAAAATTTACCGCTGCAAATTTAGATATATAAAATTTGAATAGATAATTATTCTTTAATAAATTTGATAAAGCATTGAAAAAATTACCGTTAAATGGCAGCAATTTCCTTTGACGCTTATAATTGTTGGTTGGTACATTGGCAACGATATTTCTATATGCAAACAGGAAAGGAAATTGCTCTCTGTAAAGTACATTTTTTTGCGTTGCTGTGTGAATGTGCTTTACGTGAATATGCGTTGATTTTTCCGTTAGTTTTGAGTTCGCTATGATGGCATAATATTGAATCAAATTGTATTTAATATAGCGGTTATTAATAAAAATATGATTAGTGCCCACAACCGCAGTATTTTTGCCAATAAAGACGATTGACGTTTCTATTATTGAATTAATGTGATTATCAACGAAAAAAAATCCATTACCTGAAACCGAAATTGCCGTGTTTTCACCAATAAAAACTGTTGAGGTTTTACTGTCAATAGAAAGTATTTCTGCAAAACAAACAGTAAACTGCAACAGCAGAAATACTGTGGCAGCAATCTTAGTTATATTGTGCGTTTTGTTTGCCATAGTTCTCCAATGTGTAAAAACAAAATTTTTTACAACACGAAAAATAAAAAATTAATCGGCGACAAAGTTAATAATATTTTTAAATTAATATACATTATTTTTTTAAATTAATATACATTATTTTTGTAAATTAATATACTAAATTATTTAATTAATTTATAAAACAATATATAAATTGCTGATTTTCAATAATAAAACAAAACTATTTTAGATATTTTGTTTTATTATTTTTTTTATTTTAAAGGGAACATCTAAAAAGATAATTGCGATGGCAACAGCCCGAACTCCTCTTTCCTTGTGGAGAGGGGCTGGGGGTGAGGTTCTGGATTGCTCACTGCGTTCGCAATGATGAAAAAACAGAATTTTTAGAAGCCTCCAAAAAAA
>WRGS01000026.1 GCA_009787075.1 Paludibacter sp. | reverse complement strand
AGCCGCATCTGCCGTTTGATGTTTAGCACAAGCAAAATTTGCCATTACTGTAAAAATTAAAATTGTTAAAATATTTTTTTTCATATAAAAAATTTATTTATTTCTATTTTCGATATTTTAGATTTATATCTGAAAAATGAAAACTTATTGAATTTCGGCATCATTTTACGTAGAAAATTTATTTTCTAAATAATCTTTCGTTCTCATATACTTCAAATATGTAATTGCTTTCGGGTATATAATACTCCAAAGAATAATGCCCATCTGTTTTGGCAGTAACTACAATTTCTCTAACTTCGGTTTTATTCATTCTAATTGATACTCCTCCTTCCTTTGCCCATTCTGCATACAGAGTTATATGGTTATCACCAGGTTTCAGATAAACATAGCCGATTCTTCTTGTTTTGAATCTTGATTTAAAAATTTTAAAAACATAGCAAGATAAATAGTATCCGTCTGATTTATTGTCTTTTGATATGAC
The DNA here is from genome assembly GCA_009787075.1 of Paludibacter sp. Lineage (GTDB taxonomy): Bacteria > Bacteroidota > Bacteroidia > Bacteroidales > Paludibacteraceae > WRGS01. The sequence goes on along the minus strand of WRGS01000026.1, from coordinate 2,355 downwards.
AATATAACCCTATCCTTCAATTGAGAACCATATTCTTCTTGCGCTTTACTCAAATTACAGAAAAAAAAGTTGAATAAGAAAAATGCTATAAATGCATATTTTTGAATCATGTCTGTTTTATTCATATTTAGTTTATTTGGTATAGTTTTACAAAAAAAATATATTTGATTATCAAATAGTTACATTTGCAAATACATACAAAAACTATATTAATTTAACAATACCGTTTTTTTATTTCCAACTAACAGTTTCAAGCATTACAGTACCTACACCCCATGTTCCTGTCTGAATACGAACTATTGCATCTTTATTATCACATTGGTCAGCTATACCTAAAAAAATCCTTTGTTCTGTGCTGGAGTCAATAACGACCTGCTTTTTGTAAACCTTACCGTCTTTTACACTACAAGCAACAGTTTGACCATTTTTTTGTATATACCCATTTGTCCGATTTTACGACCATAAAATTAACTGAACTGCCCGATTTTTCAATCATAACAGTTTTATTGTTTGTAATATTAACTTTTTGCGCATGCGCCGCAAATGATAAACTCAAAAAAGCAATTAAAGAAAAAGAAAAAGTTCTCATGATACCATATTAAAATTCTATATTTATTATCTCGTTTACAAAAGTACAAATAAATATTGAATAAACAAAATATGGGTAAACTGTAAAAATTAGGTAGTTTACCCATTTTCATTTACAACAAGGGTTATTTTACTCTGACGTATGAGGCGCAAAATTTTGCATTAGTATATTTAAAAATTTTTGGCACAAATTTTGATTTTTTTTTGTGTAATTTAAAAAAAGAGTGTAATTTTGCACTTTATAATTTTAGTATTAATAATAAAATTTCAAATTTTAATAAAATGGCTTACGTAATTACAGAAGATTGCATTGCTTGCGGCACTTGTATAAGTGAATGTCCGGTAGAGGCGATTTCGGAAGGCGACATTTACCAAATTGACGCTGATTTGTGTACCGACTGCGGCTCTTGTGCCGATGTTTGTCCTTCGGAAGCGATTCATCCTGCATAAATGCTTGGTTGATAGCGCAAAACAACGATTATATAAAATATAATCATAAAAGACGCAGAATTTGCTTTTTTAGCAAGTTCTGCTGTTTTTTTGTGGCAAGCAAAATTAAAATTCCGCCTGCAATAAAAAATTAATAATTTTTAACTAAAATTTTTCTCGCTGATATTCAGCATCTTAAATATTTTTGTGAAATTTTTTTTATTTTTTTTGCAAAAATATTTTTGCAATTGCAAAAGATGTTATACTTTTGCATATCGTTTTTCGATAAATAATTTTTGTATAACAATTAATATTTATTTTTTATGAATAAAAGATTAAAAATTATTGGAGTGATTTTCGGCATTATTTATATTGCTATTTTGGGCTTCAATTTACCATCTCAAATGGGTGAATTTACAGACGGGTTTAGAGACGGTTTTAATTCCGTACAAAAAACAGGAAAGCGGGCGGGCAGATTATACGATATTATGCAGTTCGATGTGCAGCCCAAAGGCGAGCGTTACAACGACGATTTGCAAAATCTCGCAAGCGGCGAAACTCTCAAAGCCAAAGTCAGCACGTTTGCGGTGAAAATCAAACCGCAAGAACCTTCAATAGGAAAAGAGCTGTTTGTTATTTTAAGTGGTATTGTGGCTTTTGCAATTCTGTTTATTTTAATTGCCATTCCGATTTTGATTGTGATAATTATACGCTCAATTGTGCGCAACAACGTGTTTAATCTGAAAAATATCAACCTGTTGAAATGGATTGGTTATTTGCTTGTTGCCCTGTTTGTATTTATCCTGTTTCTCAATATCAGAGAATATGCTACGGCGAAAAGTTTGATTGAATTGCAAAATTATAAAATTGTATTTTCAATGGGCGATTCGTATATGTATCTGATTATGGGTGTTGCAACTTTGCTTTTTGCCGAAATTCTTAAAATTGCAACTAAAATGAAAGAAGAAAATGATTTAACGATTTAATAATTTAATATGTAAAATAAAATGGAAACAAAGAATTTAATTAAGTTTTGCAACATTGCTCTTATAGCAATTGTTATTTATGTGGTGGCGTCAATGATGAATTTGACGCACAATATTATAAAATTTGCCGATTCACAATTTGCTTGGTATGATTTGGTAGCGGATTTGTCAATTTTACTTCTAATTATTGTTTGCAGCGTGATGTTTATTTTGCTGACTAAAAACGTAAAAGCGGGAAAAGTTCTTACAATCCAAAACGAAAAAATCATAAAAATCTCATACGAAATTTTGGGTTTTATAGGGATAGCGGAATTAATTGCTGTGGGCTTATTGTCCGACAAAGGAATATTTC
>WRGS01000025.1 GCA_009787075.1 Paludibacter sp. | reverse complement strand
AAAAAATTAATTTTATCTATCGCATTATTGGGCTTCTTTGGAAGTTTTGCATTTGCTCAACAGGCTTTAAATGACGAACAAAAATCCCCAATATTTTATTTTGGGGCAGGATACGGCTTTGATTATGGTGGAATTGGCGGAAAAATTGAGTTTTTGCCAGTAAAACAATTTGGAATTTTTGCAGGAGTCGGTTATAATTTTCTGTCTTTGGGTTGGAATATCGGCGGAACATTCAAAATTTTGCCTGATAAAAGAATTTCGCCGAATTTGATGTTGATGTATGGCTACAACGCCGTTTTAATCGGCAGCGATGCTTATTCCAAAAGATATGAAATGACATCTTACGGTTTGACGGCAGGCGTAAATGTCGATTTTAAAATTGGAAGAAAAGATAAAATAAGCGCAGGGGTTTTCATTCCATTTCGTTCGAACGAATTTAAAGAAAATCATAAAAGAGCGGAAAACGACCAGTATTTTAAAATGACTCCATTATTTCCAATAGGATTTAGTGTTGGTTTAAATTTTGGATTGTAAAAAATTTTTAATTTTTAATTTAAATAAAAAATGTCTTTAATAAAATCAATTTCAGGAATACGCGGAACTATCGGCGGGCGCGTTGGCGAAGGTTTGAATCCTGTTGATATTGTGCGTTTTACGGCGGCTTTTGCTACTGTTGTTCGGCAAAATTCACAGATTGAAAATCGGCGCGAGCGGCAGAAAATTGTTGTAGGGCGCGATGCGCGAATTTCGGGCGAAATGGTAAATCATTTGGTATCAGGCGCATTAATGGGTATGGGTTTCGATGTCATAAATATCGGACTTGCCACAACGCCGACAACCGAACTTGCTGTAACGGCGGAAAATGCGGCGGGCGGCGTTATTCTTACCGCAAGCCACAATCCGCGTCAGTGGAACGCGCTGAAACTGCTTAACGAACGCGGCGAATTTTTTAATGCCGAAGAAGGCGAAAAAGTTTTGCAAATTGCAGAAAAAGAAGATTTTACTTTTGCAGAAGTGGATAATTTGGGAAAATATTATGAAAAATTTGATTATACGCGCTTGCATATTGAAAATGTGCTTTCGCTGAAACTTGTTGATGTAGAGGCTATTAGAAAAGCAAATTTCAGCGTTGCCGTTGATTGCGTAAATTCTGTTGGAGGAATTGCAATTCCGCAACTACTTGAAGCATTGGGCGTTGAGCGGATTGAAAAACTTTATTGCGAACCCAACGGACATTTCCCGCACAACCCTGAGCCTTTGCCTGAACATTTGACCGAAATTTCCGATTTTATAAAAAATAATAAAGTTGATGTCGGTTTTGTGGTTGACCCTGATGTTGACAGGCTGGCTATTGTTTGTCAAAACGGCGAAATGTTTGGCGAGGAATATACGCTTGTTTCGGTTGCCGATTATGTGCTTTCTCAAACGGCAAAAGATGTTGAGTGCAGCCTCAATACTGTTTCAAACCTCAGTTCTACGCGGGCTTTGCGCGATATTACGGAAAAATATGGCGGAAAATATGCCGCTGCTGCTGTTGGCGAGGTAAATGTTGTAAGCAAAATGAAAGAAATCAATGCGGTTATTGGCGGCGAGGGCAATGGCGGAGTAATTTATCCTGTAAGCCATTACGGACGCGATGCTTTGGTTGGCATTGCGCTGTTTCTCACGCATTTGGCGCATCAGAAAAAAACTGTTTCCGAACTCAAAAAAATGTATCCGCAATATTTTATTTCAAAAAATAAAATTCAATTAACGCCCGAAATTGATGTTGATAAAATTCTTTTTCAAATAAAAGAAAAATACAAATCATTTGAAATAAACGATATAGATGGCGTAAAAATTGATTTTCCTGATGGTTGGGTGCATTTGCGCAAATCGAATACTGAACCGATAATTCGTATTTATTCTGAGGCAAAAACCATTGAGCAGGCAGAAAATTTTGCTCAAGAAATCATTGACGAAATTAAAAAAATGATTTCTTAAAAATGACTGAAAATTTACACGAAAAATATATGTGCGAAGCGTTGATTGAAGCACGTAAAGCGATGGAACGCAATGAAGTACCGATTGGTGCGGTGATTGTTGCCAACGAGAAAATTATCGGACGCGGGCATAACCTGACCGAAACATTGCAAGATGTTACCGCGCACGCCGAAATGCAGGCAATCACTGCGGCGGAAAATTTTTTCGATGCTAAATATTTGACGGATTGTATTTTGTATGTTACCATCGAACCTTGTGTGATGTGCGCAGGGGCGATTGGCTGGGCGCAAATTCCACATCTTGTTTTTGGAGCAATGGACGAAAAACGCGGTTTTATGCGTTTTGCACCAAATTCTTTGCACGCAAAAACCAAAATAACAAAAGGAATTTTAGAAAACGAATGTAGAAATTTAATGTTGGAATTTTTTAAAAAAAAGAGAAAATAAACATTGCTAAATAAAAAAAATTATGTCAGAAAAAATACGTTGTTTAATAATTGGTTCAGGTCCAGCGGGTTACACAGCAGCAATTTATGCTGCGCGTGCAAATCTTGCGCCTGTTTTGTATGAGGGAATGTTGCCCGGCGGGCAACTGACGCAAACTACGGAAATTGAGAATTTTCCGGGTTATCCAAGCGGAGTTTCGGGAATGCAAATGATGGATGATTTGCGAAGTCAGGCGGAGCGGTTTGGCACGGAAATTCACTATGGAACAGTTACTTCCGTTGATTTTTCTGTCGCGCCGTATTCGGTTGTCATCGACGAAGAAACGCGCCTTATTGCCGATACTGTAATCGTTGCCACAGGTGCGAGCGCAAAATATCTGGGTTTGCCCGATGAGCAAAAATATGC
>WRGS01000024.1 GCA_009787075.1 Paludibacter sp. | reverse complement strand
TGAACTCTCAAGTTTGGACAGGGACAGACCGCAGCGCAGACTGCATGAGAATGTGTGAAAATATTATTAATGCAGGTTATTCTCTTGGTGCAAATTACAGGTATTTGTTCCTTGCCGACAACAACATCAACAGTAGCGCAGGCGAATTTATTGCGCTTGTTCCGCAGGACGGACTTCATTTGCAGGCATACGGCTGCATGACCTTTATAATAAATGCAGAAACATTGAGTGATTATTCAGGCAATGTAGCAATGGGAGTTGGCGGATGGAACGGTTTGACAACCCGCCCTGAACTTTACAACAAATTTGCTCAAAGCGACGCACGCGCAATGTTCTTTACAAACGGACATTCGCTTAATATTACAGAATTGACTTCAGATACAAAAGTAGGTTATGGCATAACAAAATTCCGTAATGTAACATCAACAGGCGCAGTTGGAAGCGATAATACTTTTGTTGATACCGACTATCCTTTGTTCCGTCTAGCAGATGCTTATTTGATGTATGCTGAGGCGGCAGTGCGCACAGGGCAGAACAAAGTAAATGCTGTTAATTATGTAAATCAATTACGTAACCGTGCAGGCATTGCGAATATTTCTGAAAGCGATTTGACACTCGACTTTATTTTAGACGAACGCGCTCGTGAACTTTATTGGGAAGGCTGGCGCAGGCAGGATTTGATTCGCTTTGGTAAATTTACCAGCGATGCATACAAATGGCAATGGAAAGGCAATATCCAAGCTGGTAGTGCAATTCCAGAGTTCCGTAATGTATATCCAATACCCGTAGATCAACTTCAAATGAATTCAAATTTGACGCAAAATGCGGGTTATTAATTTTAATAAAATAATTTTTTTGAAAATATGAAAAAGATATTAAATATTGTAATAGCAACAATTTGCGCTGCAGGTTTATTCACAGCCTGTGAAACCGAACGCGATAATCCTGTTTTGAATTCGAGCGTGGCAAAACCTGTTATAACATCAGATGTTCCGCAGTCGGTAACTATTGTACTTGATAACTTGGAAGAAATATTTACAACACTGACATTTACTCCATCTGTTTATTCAACAGATGTACCTGTAATGAATCAGTTGCAAATGTCTTTAAGTGAAGATTTTCCTGCTGATGCAACAGTTGCTGTTGGCGCAGCAGTTTCGGAAAGCAGTATTGTTTTGCAAAACAAAACAATAAACTCGGCGGTTACGCTACTTGGTGCATCAGCACTTACGCCTGTTAAGGCATATCTGCGCATCAAATCGTGGGTTACTGCTACAACAGGTTCGCCTGTTACTGAAATGCTTGCAGCATATTCAGATGTTAAGCAGGTAATCATTACTCCTTATGAGGCACAGCCTGCTTATATTTATGCGATTGGACAATTCCAGGGTTGGAATACCTCAACGCCTGCGACTCTTACATCGCTCACTGATAATGGCGTGTATATCGGTTATATTGATTTCCCAGCAGGAAATGATCAAGGATGGCTTATATCAGGCGATAAACCTGTAAGTTGGAGTTTGAAGTATGGCGGTACTACTGATAAAAACAATATCGTAGGCGGCGGAACAGCAACACTGGTGTTTAGTGGCAGTAGCGATAATTTACCAGAACCAGGGGTAGGAGTTGGCTATTGGAAAATCACAGCCGATTTAAATGCTATGACCGTTACAACCGCGCTGTTTGGAAAACTTGGAGTTGTCGGCACTATTAATGGTTGGGGTGGCTCACCCGATGTTCCTATGACTTATAACTCGGAACAACATCGTTTTGAAGCCACAATCACTTGTGCTGGTAATGATGAAATCAAATTCCGCTTAAATTCGGATTGGGGCAGCAACTGGGGAGGAACTGATGGAGTTGCTTCTGCAGGTGGCGCTAATATTGTTGTTGCGAATGCAGGTAGTTATTTGGTTACCTTGGATATGTTGACAATGAAATATACTGTTCAATAAATAGTATAAATAGTTTTTATAAGTAAAAAACCACCTTTGCGGGTGGTTTTTTGTTTTTTGAAAAAAATAATTGTAAATATTACCGTGTTATAAAAATAGGAAAAAGAAATGACTGCATTGGTATAAACCTGTTTTTCAATATCTTCTTTGCGGAAAGAACAGGATTCGAACCTGCGATTCCCTTTAGAGGAATACACGCTTTCCAGGCGTGCCTCTTCAACCACTCGAGCACCTTTCCAAAAAAAATCGTATTTTTGCAGTTGCAAAGATATGTAGAAATTTTTGAATTTACAAATATTTTTTGAAATAATGATTTTTTACAATAGAGTTTAAATGTTTCAGTACACTTTGTGTTCTACAGTGTGTTACCCAAAATGAGAGTGCCAATTAGTGTTATGTTGCATCAATATATATGTATGGCAATTCACATACAAACAAAAAACCTAAAATTTTTTTATTGGAATTTTTATTTACCTTTGCAGTGTGAAATTTTAATAAAAAATATTATGGAAACTAAAACCAAAAAACAGGAGAAAAATTCTAAGAATCAGGAAATTAAAAAACTTTCAAAAGTTGGCGAGTGGTTGAAAAGCGGACAATCTGCACTTACTATTGTTGATATGAGGTATGTTTTAAAATAAAAAATATGCGATACTATTTGGATACAAATATATTGATTTTTATTTTGCACAATGAAAAATATAATATTCATTATGATATAAGAGCAATTTTAGAAGACTACTCTAATTCTCTGTATGTTAGTTCTATTGTGGTTGCTGAATTACTGTTTTTATTTCGTATTGGTAAATTCACGCTAAAATCTGCATACAAAACAGAGAAGTCAATTATTGATGCAATAAAAC
>WRGS01000023.1 GCA_009787075.1 Paludibacter sp. | reverse complement strand
AATAAAAAATTGAAAAAATAATTGATTATGATAACATTAAAATATATAAATTGGTTACTTTTTGCAATATTTTTTGTGTTTCAAGGTTGTGCAAGCAAAGACGAACAATTGAAAAAGAAAATTATAGGCAGTTATTCTTTTGCACAAACCGACGACAAAGAAGAAGATATTATTGTAACTGTAAATGGTACAGAGGTTTTTAAATCAAATGGTGTTTATCTAACTTACGGAACAATGATAATGTCCGTTATAGATGAAGATGGCTACAAAAACACATTAAAGTATAAAATTGAAGCCAGTGCAAAATATGAAATCAAAAATTCATATATCATTTATGATTCCAAGTTAGAAGACATAGAGATAACGCTTATACAATCTGATAATCGTACATTAAGTCAATTAATGCAAGACCATTATATTCCTCAAATCAAGCATGAAATGATTGCCAACAACAAAGAAAGAATACTTGAATTGACCGATAAATATATGAAAACAGAGGAAGATACTGACGGAGAAAAACTTATTATGACTTACATAAAACTTTCAGAAAAAAACTGATATTTAATTTGCAAAATGGACTTAATTACAAAAATAAATGTTGAAAAAGAATGAAACTTTTAGATGAATTGAAAGAGAAAGCAAAACAAATGCCGCAACGAATTGTTTTGCCCGAAGGTACGGAAATTCGTACCCTTAAAGCTGCTGATATTGCTATTGAAAGCGGCTTGGCAAAAATTATTTTAATTGGCAATATCGCTGAAATTCAGCAACTTGCAACTGAAAATAATTTATCTAATATTTCCAAAGCCAAAATTATTGACCCAGAAACTTGTCCGCAAATGCCTCATTATGCAAATTTACTGTATGAACTGCGCAAAAGCAAGGGAATGACCATAGAACAGGCTCAAAAGCAGGCAAAAGACCCGCTTTATCTCGGTTGTTTGCTGATTAAAAACGGCGATGCCGACGGCGAACTTGCCGGCGCGCAAAATTTTACAGGCGATGTGTTGCGCCCTGCGTTTCAGATTGTTAAAACGATGCCGGGAATAAAAGTTGTTTCGGGTGCATTTTTGATGTTCACACCCGCGAGGCAACTTGGTGAAGACGGTTTGCTTGTCTTTGCCGATTGCGCTGTCAATCCTAACCCCACAGCCGAAGAATTGGCGGGAATTGCTGTCAGCGCCGCTGCTACGGCGCGTGCAATTGCAGGTTTTGAGCCGCGAATTGCGATGTTGAGTTTTTCTTCAAAAGGCAGCGCAACACACGAATTGGTTGATAAAGTGATTGAAGCGACTCGCTTGGCAAAACAAATGCAGCCTGACCTTCAAATTGATGGCGAATTGCAGGTAGATGCCGCTCTTGCGCCTGAGGTGGCAGCGAGCAAAGCCCCGAACAGCACAGTTGCAGGACGGGCTAATGTGCTTATTTTCCCCGATTTACAGTCAGGAAATATCGGCTACAAACTTGTTCAGCGTTTTTGCGGCGCGGAAGCGGTAGGACCAATTTTGCAGGGAATAGCCGCGCCGATTAACGACCTTTCGCGTGGCTGCACAACCGAAGAAATCGTCAGTATGATTGCCTTAACTGCCAATCAGGCAATAAGTTTGAAAAAATGAAAGTTAATTCGATTGCAAAAATTCCTGAAAAGTATTGTCAGAAAAATAAATTATCACTTTTGTAACCGATTTTGAAACTGTAATTTCTTTTTCCACAATTTTTATAATTTCAGCAGGTTGAAAATTTACATCAGTTAAGTTTTCAACCGATTTTTTTTCTGTCTGAGTAGAAACTGCCTCAATTTGCTGTTTTTCGGGTAATTTTTCAATCGTTTTTTCTGCATTATAACTTCTTGATTGTGAGAAATTTTCCTTCGATTCAGCAAACAATAAAGGCTGTTCAGATTGCGATGTATTTTTTTTCATCGCACCGCTACCCAAAATAAGCCATTCTAAATTGATTTCAGGAAAAGTGCTGACAATTTTTGTATAAATATCAACAGTCGGCTGCTGGTTTGGGCGAGTGCGATTGAGTAAAACAGACAAAGTTGGTCCCGAAACCTTGATTGCCTGCGCAAACTGCGTCTGTTTCATACCTACGCTGTCCATTACTTTTTGAATTCTATCTATTCCGTCCATAATTTTAGTATAAAAATTGATTTTGCAAAGGTAAAATAAATATTTTATATATGCAAATTTTATATTTGTAAGTAAAATTATCAAAAGTAAAATACTAATTACAAATGTAAATATTACAAAAGTAAAGTCGTTAAAAATATAGATAATTGATAATATATTGTTAAGTAAATGTTTATTTGTATATAATCAATTAAAGTATTTATCTATATAATACAATTTAAAATACTGATTGTTAATATTTTATTGTTATATATTTTAAAACTGTCAATGATTTACGTTATTTCAATATGATTTGTAAAATATCAATTAAATTATTACTTTAATTTTTTAATATATAATACTGATTTATTGATATTTAAAGTTTAATATTTTATATAATATAAGTATCTAAAAATCGCTTTATAAAAATAAAATATTTAATATTTACGTTTGTAAATATGTGATTTTTTATATCAATTTTCATAAAAACAATTGTTTTACTGATGTAATATTTTATGTTTTTAAATTAATTTATGTGCATTTTACAAGTATAAATAATGTTTTTGTAAAATTTTATTGATTGAAATATTTTATAAAAAAAATTGTAACTTTGCACTTTGTAAAAATAATTTGTAAAAAACATGAAATTAGAAATTGTAAATAAATCGAAACACTGCTCGCCTACTTATGC
>WRGS01000022.1 GCA_009787075.1 Paludibacter sp. | reverse complement strand
GTTCCTGCAACAACAATATCGCCTTGACGCAATGTTCCGTTTTGTACTAAAACAGTGGAAACATAGCCGCGTCCTTTGTCAAGTGAACTTTCGATAACCGAGCCAATGGCTTTGCGGTTTGGATTTGCTTTTAATTCTAATAATTCCGCTTCCAAAAGCACTTTTTCAAGCAATTCATTAACTCCAATTCCTTTTTTTGCAGAAATATCTTGACTTTGATATTTTCCTCCCCATTCTTCGACAAGATAATTCATATTTGCCAATTCTTCGCGGATTCTTTCTGGATTTGCTCCGTCTTTATCTATTTTATTAATGGCAAAAACAATAGGCACGCCCGCTGCCGAAGCGTGATTTATCGCTTCTTTGGTTTGCGGCATAACGTTGTCGTCGGCAGCAATAATTATAATTGCGATGTCGGTAACTTTTGCGCCTCTGGCACGCATTGCGGTAAATGCTTCGTGTCCGGGAGTATCGAGAAAAGTGATTTGCTGTCCGTTTTCGAGTTCAACATTGTATGCGCCGATGTGCTGGGTAATTCCGCCAGCCTCGCCTGCAATAACATTTGTTTTGCGGATATAATCCAAAAGCGAAGTTTTTCCATGGTCAACATGCCCCATCACTGCAACAACAGGTGCGTGCGGAACAAGCGATTCAGGGTCGGTTTCTTCTTCGCTGCCAAGTGCATCAACTACTTCCTGATTGACATATTCGGTTGTAAAGCCAAATTCTTCGGCAACTATATTTATTGTTGCCTCGTCGAGCCGCTGATTTATAGAAACAAACATTCCTATATTCATACAAGTTCCAATAACCTGATTTACAGGAATATCCATCAAAGCGGCGAGTTCGCTCACGGTAACAAATTCTGTAAGTTTAAGCATTTTGCTTTCGCCTTCGGCGCGTTGCAGTTCTTCTTGCCTGCGCTCCAAAACGGTTGCGCGTTTGTCGCGGCGGTGTTTTGCTCCTTTGCCAAATTTGCTTCCACTGTTTTGCAGGCGTGCAAGCGTTTCTTTAACCTGTTTTTGAACTGTACTTTCATCAACTTCGTGGCGGAAAGTTTTTTTAGATTTTCCAACTGATTTATTGTCGCTTCCTCCTCCTTTTGCCACTTTATCAATATCAACTTTTTTGTTAGTAAACCGTTCGCGTTTACGTTTGTTGTCTGCATCGCTTGTTTTGGAGGCAGCGGTATTGTTGCTACTACCGCCTGTTTTTGGTGTTGCGATTTTTGCTTTGCGCTGCTCATCTTTTCGGAGGCGTTCTTCACGCTCGCGGCGTTTTTGCGAGCGCGATTTTGCCTTCGGGCGCGTAGTTTGGTTGATTGCGTCGAGGTCAATTTTTCCAACAACGACAGGCGTATTTTCAAGTTTTACATTTATAGGAATAAAATGACTTTCGCGTTTTTCGGGCAAATCGTTTTTATCTTTTTTAATTTGTTCGCCTGCGGTTTTTGTTTCCTGTTCCTGTTTAATCTGTTCCTGCGTAGCCACCTGACGATGTTTTCTGCGTTCACGTTCGCGCTCGCGTTTGCGTTTGCGGCGGCGTTCTTCGCTTGGCGATTTATGTTTTTTTTCTGTATCCTGTTTGTTGTCTTCGCTGTTTTTTTGCTGATTTTCGTCAAGTTTGTTCTTTATTTTTTCAGCATCTTTTTTCAATTCAAGTTTTGCGCGTTCTATTTTTTGTTCTTCCAAACGGATTTTTCCAAGGTCAATAATTTGCGGTTTTTTATCGTTTGTTTCTATTTGTTCAACAGTTCTCTGTTTCTGCATTTCAGTTTCAGTTTCAGATTGCTGTGCCGATTTTTCATCTGACGTTTTTATTATTGTCTGTTCTGTTTGCCCTTTATGTTCTTTATGCTCTTTTTTCGATTCGTTTTTAGGCGATCTATACCCTTCAAGCGCCACAACTTCGGCTTTATCTTTATCGGAACGGGCGCGGCTTTTGCTTTCGGCTTCCAATTTGGCAGCCATATCCTTGTCGTATTGTTTGGCAAGAAGCAAATGCAGTTCGTCCGAAATCTTTTGATTCGGGTCGGCATTGATTGTATAACCTTTTTTTGCCAAAAATTCGACTGCGGTAGCAATACCGACATTCAATTCTTTTATGGCTTTACTTAAACGTATGGGCATATTTCCTTTTTAATTTTAAGAATTAAAAAAAATTAATTCATTAATTTTATATATTTTTAAAAAAAATCAAAAACTGTTTGTTGAAAAATAACTTTAAATTGCAAATCGGCATAAACCGAATATTTAAATAAAAATTTTATTCATTTTCAAATTCTGCTTTGAGGATATTCAAAACCTCATCAACGGTTTCTTCTTCGAGGTCGGCGCGGCTCATAATTTCTTCTTTTGGAATTGCCAAAACCGCTTTTGCAGTATCGCAACCGATTGCTTTAAGCGCGTCGATAATCCACTGTTCTATTTCATCATTAAATTCATCGAGATAAATATCTTCTGTTTCTTCCTCTTCAATATCTCTGAACACATCAAGCACATATCCTGTGAGTTGGCTTGCGAGTTTTATGTTCGTTCCGCCTTTGCCTATTGCCATCGAAACTTCTTCGGGGCGCAGATACACTTCGGCTTTTTTCTCCTCTTCGTTTATGCGAATTGAAGAAATTTTTGCAGGACTTAGCGAGCGTTGAATAAACAAACTCGGATTTGACGTATAATTTACCACATCAATACTTTCGTTGCGCAGTTCGCGGACAATTCCGTGAATACGCGAGCCTTTAATTCCTACGCACGCGCCAACAGGATCAATACGCTCGTCATAACTTTCTACAGCCACTTTTGC
>WRGS01000021.1 GCA_009787075.1 Paludibacter sp. | reverse complement strand
GCCATTAAAAAAAATCACCAAATCAGGCGCAAACTGAAATCCATTTTCGACGGTCGTTCATCGAAAAAATCCGAATTTGTTACATAAACAAAAATTCCGCCCACTGCAATGTCAAAATCAATGGTTTGCGTCCATCGCTCGTTATACGCATTTTCATAATGCCGTACCGAAGGTAATACAATTTGCACATCACCATCAACCAAATAACAAAGCGCCAAGCCTTTTGTGGCAATAAAATTTGTAATTTCAGGCACATTAATGGAAGCGTAATAATACCCGTTCAATCCATTTTGGTCTGTTTTTCTTATCCATTGATTTGCCATTACGGTAAAAGGAATAATATCCCAATTAACGCCTTCTCCATTTAATCCATCTTTCCCCGGAGGACCCATTGGACCTTCGCACGCAGAAAAAATCGTTGCTGTAGCAAATAAAATCCCGATAAAAAATAAAATCTTTTTCATTTTTCTATAAATTTTATGTTAAATTAAAAATTCCAATATTTTTTTACAGCAAATATTTTGCCAAAAATGTTCTAAAAACTTCGTATCTTTGCATTTCAAAATTCAAAGTTAATATAAATGAATTGAAAAATCATTATCAGTCAATTACAGATAATATATGTGCATTTATTTTTTAGAATTTAAAATTTAAAAATATGAAACAAATTACAGAGATGAAAATTGCGCTTTGCAGCGACCACGCAGGGTTTGAACTGAAAAACCGCATTATTGAATATTTAAAAACGAGAAATACGTTGAAAATCAAAGATTTTGGAACATTTTCTACCGAGCCTGCCGATTATCCCGATTATGCTCATCCATTGGCTGCGGCTGTTGAAAACGGTGAATTTGATTTTGGAATTGCCTTTTGCGGCACAGGCAACGGCATTAATATGACCACAAACAAACATCAGGGAATTCGCGGCGCGCTTTGCTGGATGCCCGAACTCGCCGAATTTGCTCGCCGCCATAATGATGCAAATGTATTGTCAATTCCTGCGCGTTATCTTGCTTATGAACTGACAGTAAGTATTGTAGATAAATTTCTTGCAACAGATTTTGACGGCGGAAGACACAAAATACGAATTGACAAAATGCGGTGTGATTAAATTGTTTTTGCTATTTGTTTTTAATTTTCCCAGCCCTGAAAGTCAATGTAAATATTGCTGCGCAATAAATTAACAGCAGCACAAGCCAATAACGCTGGTTTTTGAACATCAAATAAGCGGCAGGAATAAGCGCCACGCTGACCAAAAAACACAAAGCGTAAAAACGCCGTTGCTGGTAATTGCCCGTTTTGCGAAATTTCATCGCATCAAAAAAATGATACAAAATTACCGCACCCGCGCCGACGGCAAAAATGTAAGGCGCAAAGTGTTGATTTTGAGTTGGATACAGCAACGCGCCTGCAAGCAGCAACACGCCTCCAAAAATATACAAAAAGTCTAAAAGTTTTATTTTAAAATTCATTTTTCTTTTTCCTGTATTATAAAAATATCTTCATTATCTTTTTTGAAAAGATATTTTTGGCGGGCAATTTTTTCAATATTTTTGCCGCCTGCTTTTAATTCGCTGATTTTCTGTTTGTTGGATTTTATTTCTTTTTGGTAATATTCGATTTGTTCGTCTAAATCTTTAATTTTTTTTGAAGTTTTAAAATACGAAATCAGGTTGTAATCGTCGAAAAAAACGATGACAACAGCAAAAATAAATACTGTAATCACATATTTATTAAAAAAAATACTTTTGAGTTTGCCTGCCTTATTTTCTATTTCGGACATAAAAACAATTTGCAATTTATTATTTACCTGAATTTTGGATAAGCAATAGCCCGTAGGGCTTACATATCAATAGAATAGAATACAATTCAAGACAACAATTTTTTGTCTGTTGAGGCTGTCTTAAAAGTTTTTTTACCGCAAAGGCGCAAAGATTTTTCGCAAGGGTCGCAAAGAATATATTCTTGAAATTAAACACTTTGCGTAAACCCATTGCGTACCTTGCGGTTAAGTTTTTTGTGTTTTTAAGACAGCCTCAACGGACAATGTAAAAAGATATTGATTTATTTTCTATTGATTAATCGCCTGCGGCGAATTTATAAATTGAATATCAATAAATTATGAAATTTCTTATCCAAAACTCATGTTATTTAATATTTAATACAAAAGTACAAAATTTATTTCAAAACCCAAATGTTTTTTCAAAAGAGGCTTATAAAAATTTTGTTTTTACGTCATTGCAAATGCAGTGAAGCAAACGTATTTATTTTTACATTTCGCGCTTTTACCTTTCGTGCTTTGCGCCTTTGCGGTGAAAAAACTTTTGAGATAGCCTTGATATAGAAGATAAAAACCAAAAATATGCGTAATCAATAATTTCCAAATTCAGAAAATTTTCCTGTTAATTTTTCTTTACCAATTTATTTTTTTACTTTTGCAAAAATTTTTTATTATAAAAATTACCTTATTTTCATATTTTTTAGATATTAAACAAAAAGATAATCAATTTTATGTCCAAGAAAAAATTCTTAACTTGCGATGGCAATCAAGCGGCGGCGCATATTGCCTATATGTTTTCGGAAACTGCCTCAATTTATCCAATCACGCCGTCATCTACAATGGCTGAATATGTTGATGAATGGGCTTCCAGCGGCAGAAAAAATATTTTCGGCGAAACGGTTTTCGTAGAAGAAATGCAGAGCGAAGCGGGCGCAGCGGGTGCAATGCACGGCGCGTTGCAGGGCGGAACGCTATCATCAACTTTTACCGCATCGCAGGGCTTGCT
>WRGS01000020.1 GCA_009787075.1 Paludibacter sp. | reverse complement strand
GAACTTGGCAAAATTCAAATAAAACGAAAACATTGGATTTTAAAGTAAAAAAGAAATAAAATCAAAAAAATAATTGAAATTATGAATAATAACAATACAATTTGTGCAATTTCAACCCCCGCAGGAACAGGCGCAATAGCCGTAATTCGCGTTTCGGGCGAAAATGCGTTTGAAATTTGCGATAAAATTTTCGTTTCACAAAGCGGAAAAAAATTATCTGAAACAGAAGCGAACAAAGTAGTTTTTGGAAAAATAATAAACCCCTCCCCTGCCCTCTCTCAAAAATCTGAAATTTCCATTCCTTTGGAGGTAGATGAAGTTCTGACAACCGTTTTCCGCACTCCGCATTCTTTTACGGGCGAAAATATAGTTGAAATTTCGGCGCACGGCTCGGTTTTTATTCAGCAGAAAATTTTAAATTTGCTTGTGCAAAATGGTTGCCGCTTGGCTTGTGCAGGCGAATTTACGCAACGCGCATTTTTGAATGGAAAAATGGATTTATCGCAAGCCGAAGCCGTTGCCGATTTGATTGCTTCGCAAAGCGCAACAGCGCACGCAATGGCAATAAATCAGATGCGCGGCGGATTTTCGAGCGAATTGAAAAACTTGCGCACGCAACTGCTTGACTTTGTGTCGCTTGTGGAATTGGAACTTGATTTTTCGGAAGAAGATGCAGAATTTGCCGACCGTAAAAAATTAAAAGATTTGGCAAAAAATATTGAACATAAAGTTTCGCAACTCACTGATTCTTTTCAACTTGGCAATGTTTTGAAAAACGGAATTCCTGTTGCCCTTGTGGGCGAAACAAACGTTGGAAAATCTACTTTACTGAATTTACTTTTGAATGAAGAAAAAGCGATAGTTTCCGAAATTCACGGCACAACCCGCGATGTAATTGAAGATTGCGTTAATATTCAAGGAGTTACATTTCGTTTTATTGATACGGCAGGCATTCGCCAAACCACAGATAAAATTGAAAATATCGGAATCGAACGGAGTTTTCAGCAAATAGAAAAAGCAGCGATTGTGCTGTGGCTTGTTGATGGAACAAACGTTTCGGAGCATATTGAATGGCTTACAGAAAAGATTTTTGAGCGTGCAAAAGGCAAAAATATTATTTTGATTTTTAATAAAATAGATAAACTTTCGGAAGAAGAACTTGATATTTTGGAACAACTTTTTTCGCCGTTTAACTGTCAGAAAATTAAAATTTCTGCCAAAAAACGTCTTAATACCGAACTTTTGCAAAAATTACTTCTCAAAACGGCTCAAATTCCGCAAATATCCGAAAATGATGTAATTGTTTCCAATATTCGCCATTACCAAGCCCTTAAAAATACGCAAAATGCGATTTTGCGAGTCATTGCAGGTTTGAAAAATAATCTTTCGGGCGATTTGCTTTCACAGGACATTCGCGAATGTATGCACTATCTGGGCGAAATTACAGGCGAAATTTCTACGGATGAAGTGCTGGGAAATATTTTTGAAAAGTTTTGTATCGGGAAATAACCCCAAAAACAACCATAATCCCAAAATAAATAAATCGTTAAATATCAATAAATTAAATATTATTTGTTGATATTTTTTTATTGTTATCTATTGTTTTTTACCTAAATACATACGTGAGAATATTTTTATCCGTTTGTGTGTAATCCGGTAATTTAATGCTATCTTTGCATCGATTTTTCAGAGAAAAGGAAAATGAAAGTTTTATTGGTCATATTAAGCGTTTATGTGTTGCTGCTTTCGGCGATGCCTTGCCATTGCAACGGACACGGCAGTTTGTCTGGCATTGCCGACGAACAAACTGCTATTGTTGCGCAAGATGCCGACACTCACGCTGACACCGATACTTGTACGCCGTTTTGCACCTGTGCAAGCAGTTGCCATTCGGCAACTCTGTTTTCAAAAATCTTTGCTGTTACTTTTCCGTTTATTTCTTCAACTCCGATAGTTTCATTCTACCAAGCAAATAACGGCATTACTGTTCCACTTGACTTTTGGCGACCGCCACAAGCATAATTTTTTGTTTTTATAACGAGATTGAACTTGCAGGCAACTATCGTTGCGTGTCCGAGTTCTCATAATCGTTTATCTCGTTTTGTGATTTTAATTGCAATCTTTAATTCAAAAAATTATGTTTCAAAAGTTAATAAAATTTTCAATAGATAATAAAATGGTAATCGGCGTATTAACGCTTGTCCTAATCATTTGGGGCGGGTATTCGCTATCGCAGTTACCATTCGACTCAACGCCTGACATTACAAATAATCAGGTTCAGGTCATTACACTTTCGCCCTCGCTTGGGGCGCAGGAAGTAGAGCAGTTTATCACAACGCCGATAGAAATGGCGATGGCGAATATCCCGAAAGTGATTGAACGCCGCAGTATCAGCCGCAGCGGACTGTCGGTTATCACGCTCGTTTTCAAGGAAGACGCCGATATTTACTGGGCGCGGCAACAGGTCAGCCAGCAACTCAAAGAGGCGGAAGAAGTCGTTTCCAAAGATATGGGCAGTATCGGACTTGCACCGATTACAACTGGTTTGGGCGAAATTTACCACTACACCATTCGCGCAGAAAAGGGTTACGAGGACAAGTATTCGCTGTCCGACCTGCGCACGATGCAGGATTGGATTGTTCGCAAGCAACTGTCAGGCACGGAAGGAGTTGCCGAAGTGAGCGGCTGGGGCGGTTTTGTCAAGCAATACGAAATTGCGGTTAATTCCGACAAGTTGAATGCGGCGGGCGTAACTATTCCCGAAATTTTTGCCGCACTC
>WRGS01000019.1 GCA_009787075.1 Paludibacter sp. | reverse complement strand
TTATGTTTCAGAACGTATTAAAGATGCGCTTGTACCAAATATTAAAGCAGAAAGAATACTTGCAATGGATTTGAATTATACTTTTAATTATAAACCCATTCGCGGTCGGATAAGCGCATTTCGCACTATAGTTTTAGATGCTGCTGATAAATATGGTTACTATGACGATGAAAATAGAACTTTTGTAAATCATCTTATTAGCGGTTACAGCAAATTGTATCAGGGAGTAGAAGCAGGCGTTTCTGTTCCTGTTAGCAGATGGCTAACTGTAAAAGCGGCGGGAACTTATGCTGATTATCATTATACAAGCGATGCAGTTGGAATAAAAAGCGCGGAAAACGGCGCGTTTACCGAAATTTCTCCTTATAATATTACGCCAGATAAGAGTGTTTTTGAAGTAAATGATATTATCAACAAAACGACCATTCTTACGAAAGGGTTAAAAATCAATAACGGTCCGCAACTTGCAGCAAATATAACGGCAAGTTTTTTCTACAAAATGTGGTTTATTGATGTTACATTGAATTATTACGACAGAAGTTATCTTGATTTTGCGCCTAACAGATTTATTAAGGCAAATTATGGTAATTTGCCTGCAAAATTCTATTCTGACGAAAATTTGCGCAATTTACAGGAATTTTGTACTGTTAATGGAACTTTCAATGAAGATATATTCAGAAAATATCTTACCGTGTCATCTGAATCTTCGCCCGAAAAGAAAGCATATTGGGCACAGTTTGGCATTGATGAAAACAATCCGATAAATTGGGGTTTCTATGGTGATGTTGTTAATAAAGATGCGACAGGATTAGATAATACAGTGCGCGGCAAACTTGCCACTCAGGAAAGACTCAAAGGCGGTTTTACGCTTGATTTGTCAGTAGGAAAGGTGATTTATTTTAGAAATCATACTACTTTGAATTTCAATTTGAGTGTCAGCAATATTTTGAATAATCAAGATCTTGTAACAGGCGGTTATCAGCAGGCGCGTATTCCAAGTTATGCTGTAGGAATGAATACACAATTGAATAAAGCAGGATTGGATTGGTATTCAAATAAATATTATTATGCTTGGGGAATGAATTGTTTCTTAAACATAGGATACAGATTTTAATTATTTAGTAAGTTAATTTATAATATATTTAGATATGAAAAAAATATTTTTGATAAACACAGTTATAGCGGGTTTAATATTTGTTTCCTGCTCTCAATATAATCTTGATAACCCCGATACGTCTGTTCAAGGCAAAAAGGTTGCATCAACAACTACTATTGAATATTTGGAAACTAATTACATGACAACGCCAACTACGTCAGCGGGTTATTATACAGCTGATTTGATTCCCAGCGAAAAAGATGCGGGAAAATTAGTTTTCAACGGAATAGTTACCTCAAATGATTTGTTGGGCAATCAGTATAAATACATTGTTGTACAGGAAGACAGCGCTTTAACTCCCAAGCCCCGCGCTATTCGCGTTTCTGTTGACGTTAATAATGTAACTAATATTTATCCTATCGGGCAGCATGTTTCGGTTATTGTAAACGGTTGGCATATAGGAATGTATGGCAATACTCCCCAGTTGGGAATGTATTATGAGCGTCCAAGAGACGGTCGCATATCGCCCACAGGCATTCCATTGCCCATTATGCTGAAAACGGTTATTGCTTACGATGAACCTGCGCCGAAAAAAGTTGTTGCAGACACAATGACCATTGCCGAGCTCAATTCTTATGGAGGTGCAAGACACATGGAAATGGATTGGAAATTAATTGCAATAAAAAATGCGTATTTTACAGGCAGAGGAGCAAGTTATGGTAGTCCCGTTAATCTTGCTGATGCAGATAAAATTTTCGCTCCATCAACAAACGGAGTAGGATTTCCGCAATCGCGTGAAATACAGGACGGTACGGGGTCAGTTAGTGCTGGTACGGGATATACTTTTGTGGCTACCAGCGAATATTCACGTTTTGCAAAATATCCATTGCCTGCGAGTACATACGTAGGCACGATTACATGCATTGCAAGCTGGTTTCAAGGCAGACCAACCGACAAAGGCGTTTTTCAACTTACTTTACGCACTCTGAATGATTTGGGTGCAGGCTACGAAGGTTATTTGCAATCAGTTGGCGTTTTACCAACAAATTAGTAAAAAAATTAATAAATCGTTTAATAAAAAAATATCATATATGAAAAAAGTAAAATTTTTATCAAGTGTGTTGATGTTCGGCGCAATAGTGCTGTTGTTCAACAGGTGTACAAATACAGACGACCTGATTAAACCGGGTGACGGAAATCAACCTATAGTTGTTGAAACCAATATTTATGGTGAAGATTTTGGAACTACAGCTGTTCAAACAGGAACTGCATGGCCTGCCGTTGCTGCTTATGATGGTTACAGTAAACTGGGTATTGGAGCAGGAGCGGTTACATATTCAGCAGAAGGCGGTGCTGTTACCGTAAGGGCAAATTCTAATTCTTCTGGTTATTCAGGTGCATCAGGTTCGTGCAACGCTATGATGGCGGCATCAGGTGGAGCATTGGTAATTAATGATATTGCCACTTGTGGCGCTACAAATCTGAAACTTTCATTTGGAAGTAATGAAACGAATGATGTGATAGCAGTATCGTACAAAATTAACGGTACAACCAATTGGGTTGCCATTCCTTATACCAAAACAAATAGTGCTTGGGGATTAGTTGAAAATCTTTCAATCACACTACCGACAGGCGCAAATACCATTAAGTTGAAATTTAC
>WRGS01000018.1 GCA_009787075.1 Paludibacter sp. | reverse complement strand
GATAATTTTGGCAATACTTTAAAAAAATATCGTTTAACAGTAAAATAAAAAAGCCCAAATATTAAATTTCATTTCCCATTATTTATTATCCAATCCCAAACTTTATCATTTCCACTTATATAGAATTTTGAAATATAAATTATGTATTGTATTTTTGTGAAAAATAAAATTCTAAAAATTGTAAATAATTTATGCGTATCGTTTTTATGGGAACGCCCGATTTTGCTGTCGAAAGTTTGAGGCAATTAGTTGAAAATCAATATAATGTAGTTGGCGTTGTAACAATGCCCGACAAACCTTCGGGGCGCGGACACAAAGTTCATTTTTCGCCTGTCAAAGAATATGCTTTGGCAAATAACCTGCCATTGCTGCAACCCGAACGGCTCAAAGACGAACAGTTTCTTGATGATTTAAAATCGTGGAATGCTGATTTGCAGATAGTTGTAGCGTTCCGTATGTTGCCCGAAGTTGTTTGGAATATGCCGCCGCGCGGCACTTTCAATTTGCATGCATCGTTGCTGCCGCAATATCGTGGGGCTGCGCCGATAAATTGGGCGATTATCAACGGCGAGCAGCAGAGCGGCTGCACAACATTTTTCCTCACGCACGAAATTGATACAGGGAAAATTGTTTTGCAGGAAAAAATTCCTATTCTGCAAACCGACAATGCGGGCACAATGCACGATGAATTAATGAAAATGGGCGCAAAAATGGTGTGCCGTACAGTTGATTTGATAGAAAATAACGAAGAAAATGCTATTGAGCAATTTAATTTTTTACCAAAAAACGAGGAATTGAAAACTGCGCCGAAAATTTTCCGCGAAACTTGCCGCTTGAACACAGAATTACCTGTAAATGAAGCGTTTAACTTTGTGCGCGGACTCTCGCCTTACCCTGCCGCATGGACGGAAATTCGCATTAACGAAAACGCTGAACCAATTATTTTGAAAATTTTTGAAACCGAAAAAATCTTTGAAAATCACAATTTTGAAAATGGAACATTCGTTTGCGACAGAAAAACTTTTGCAAAAATTGCTCTTTCTGATGGTTTTTTGTTGTTAAAATCCATTCAAGCCCCCGACAAAAAACGAATGGCAACAGAAGAATGGTTGCGCGGATTTAGATAATTTTTTTATGAAAAAACGCCGTAATTATATATTAATCATTGGTTTAACGCTGCTGTTAATCGCTTTTGTTTTTGCTGATTTACTTTTTGGCAGCGCGCACATTGAGTTTTCCGATTTTTTGAATACAATTTTTGGAAAAAACGAAAATCTTATTTTGCACGAAATTATTATCAATTATCGTTTGCCAAAGGCGATTACCGCAATTTTGGCTGGCGCGGCGTTGTCGGTTGCGGGCTTGCTGCTGCAAACGCTTTTTCGCAATCCGCTTGCCGACCCTTACATTTTGGGCGTCAGTTCGGGCGCGTCTTTGGGCGTGGCGGTGGTGGTGATGTCGGCAACACTTGTGCCTGCAGCATTTGTGCAAAGCGGTTGGACGCAAATTTTTGCAGCGGTGGCTGGCGCAGCGGTGGTGTTAACAGCGGTGGTGGCAGTGTCGTACAAAGTGCGCGATGTGGTTTCGCTGTTGATTGTGGGGATTATGTTTGGAACAATTTCGGCATCTCTGGTTACCGTTTTGCAAAATGCGAGCAACCCCGATATTCTGAAAATTTTTATTAATTGGACTTTTGGCTCGCTTGTGGTTTCGTGGACATATCTGCTTGTACTGCTGCCTGTTATAATTATCGGAATTATTGCCGCTTTTTTAATTCAAAAACCGCTTGACGGTATGCTTTTGGGCGAGCGGTATGCTGAATCAATAGGAATTTCGGTTAAAAAAGAGCGGCTGATTATTGTGTTGATTACAGGCGTTTTGGCGGGTGGAATTACCGCTTTTACAGGTCCTATTGCTTTTGTGGGCGTTGCCGTTCCGCATTTGGCGCGGGGAATTTTTCGCACGTCAGAACACCGTATTTTGCTTACAGCGAGCGTTCTTTGCGGAGCAATCTTGCTGCTCGCCTGCGATATTATCACTCAAATTCCCGCGAATCCATTGCCCGTAAATACCGTCAGCGCACTGCTCGGAGCGCCGATAATTATTTGGATTTTGATAAAAAAATAAGAGTTTGTTCCAATTTCATAAAATAATGCGTATTGCGGGTTTATTTTTGCTCTGCTGGCGAGTTTGGATTGTGGAAATTTATAAAAACGTCATTGCTTTGCTGCCCCCGCAATGAACGTGTAGCGTTTGGTTTGATTTGTTGCATCAGCAAATATTCCATATTTTAAAAGTATGGAATATTTAACGCCAACATATAATTAATTTTTTGGTAATATGTACTATATTCATTTTTTAAAAAATTAAATTTTAAATTCATTAATTTCTTTTTCCAATATATTTGTAAGTTCTACAAATTGCAGAACATCAAGTTGTTCGGGGCGTTTGTCAAAAATTTTTTCTGCATAAATGACACTTTGCGGCAAAAGCGGTTTGAGTGAATTTCGCAGTGTTTTTCTTCTTTGATTAAAAGCGGTTTTTACAATGCGGCGGAAAAGTTGCTCGTTGCAGTTCAAATGCTGTACATTGTTGCGCGTCAGACGAATAACCGCTGATTTTACTTTTGGCGGAGGCTCAAAAACTTCCTGCGAAACCTCAAAAAGATATTCAACATTGTAATACGCCTGAATAAAAACACTCAAAATTCCGTATGTTTTTTTCCCCGAAGGCGAGGCAATTCGCT
>WRGS01000017.1 GCA_009787075.1 Paludibacter sp. | reverse complement strand
TGCAAATATTTGGACATCGCCTTGCAGCATATTTCCGACAAAATGTTGAAATTTATGCGCCGAAATATCACAAAATCAGAAACTTATGATTTGTTACATCGAATCAGACAGGAAGTGCCGAATATTCATTTGCGCACAACGCTTTTGCTCGGACATCCGCAGGAAACCGAAAATGATGTTTTAGAACTTATTGATTTTGTGAAAGATATGCGTTTTGAACGTTTGGGCGCGTTCGCTTTTTCAAACGAAGAAGGCACTTTTGCCTACAAAAATTATAAGGATAATATTGCGGAAGAAGAAAAAAATCGCCGTGTAGAACTGATTATGAATGTGCAACAATCTGTTTCAGAAGAAATAAACAAATCAAAAATCGGAAAAATTTTCAAAACAATTATTGACCGAAGTCAGGATAATTATTTTGTAGGACGGACAGAATTTGATTCGCCCGAAGTTGATAACGAAGTGTTGATACCTGCTGAAAATCAGAAAATTAATATCGGCGATTTTTATAATGTAAAGATTTTTGATGCTGCCGAATTCGACCTTTTTGGAAAAATTGTATGATTTTTTTTATTAATACTAATATTTTTTTGAAAAAAGAAAATTTTACATTATTTTTGCGAAAATTTTTGTTAAAAAACGAAATAAAATGAAATTTCTATGAATTTTTTAACAAAAATTTGCAAAGTAAAACAATTATAATTCAATAACTTATAAAATTATATACACATGAACAACAAAATACTTATTTCAACGCTTGCCGAACGGATTCAACTCTCGGAGACAAACGTAAAAACGTTGCTCAAATTGGCTTCTGAAATTTTTCAAAAAAATCTTTCTGAAGGTCATACAATTGGTATTCAGGGTTTTGGAACTTTTGAAACAAAAAGTAGAGAAGAACGGATTTCATTCAATCCGACTACTAAGAAGCGAATGCTTATGCCGCCGAGAGTGGTTGCGGGTTTTCGAGCAAGTAATTTACTTAAAGATAAAATTAAATCAATCAGATAATTATGGAAAAAGATAAATTAACTTTACAGGAATTTTCCGCTCTTTTGGCTGACAAATCGGGCTTTTCAAAACAAATTTCCGAAACGTTTTGTAAAGAATTGTTTTCTGTGGTTGAAGAAGTTTTGCTTGCGCAGGATACGCTAAAAATCAGCGGTTTAGGTACTTTCAAAACGCAATTTGTTGAGCCGCGCCGCAGTGTAAATATTGTTACAGGCGAAGAAATGATTATAGAAGGACATAACAAAGTTGTTTTTGTACCTGAAAAATCATTGAAAGAACTTGTAAATCAACCTTTTGCACATCTTTTGCCTGTTGAACTTGAAGATGACGATGAACGGTTGGCAGATTTTGAAAAAAATAAATTTACCGAAAATTCGGACGACGACAATTTGTCTGACCAAACTTCTAATTCAGACGAGCAACCGCTAAAAGTGCTTGAACAGCAGGCAGATGAGATAAAAAATATTTTAGCGGAAATTAAAGGAATGTCGGCTGAGGCGGAAGAATCTGATGTTTCTGAAAATATTATTCCACAAATACCAGAGCCTGAAAATAAGGCAATTACTGAAAATTATAGCGATTCTCGCGAAGAAGAATTGCAGGTGCGCAAAACCGCGCTTGCACAGGGAAAATATTCGCCTTTTTATAATGAAAAAGAATCGTCTTCGTCTGAAAAAGAGGAAGCAATTGTAACGCGTTCAAAATCATATTTCGATGATGAAACTGAAAGCAAAAATAATGGTAAGCGCAAAAGCGGGCTTTGGTGGAAAATTTTGCTGCCTTTGCTGTTGATTTTGCTTTTGGTGTTGCTTTATCTGTTTGTACCAACGGTGAAAAGCAAAGTTGACGGGACGTTTTTCAGTTTGAAAAAAACACAAGTTCCCACAGATACCATTCGCGCAAGCGATTTGCTAAAAATGAACACGATTGACAGTTTGAGGGACGATTTGATTGCGGCAAAAAGCGATTCGGCGCTTACCGCTGCGCCAAAACCTGACAGCGTTTCTGCGCCAAAACCGCCTCCGCCTGCAGAACAAAAAATTGTAAATCAAACTCCTGATTATCAAAAAATTAAAACGACAGAAACAATCGCACGCGGGGCTACTCTTGCCGCTTTGGCAAGAAAATATTACGGACATCAGGATTTTTGGGTTTATATTTTTGAGGCAAATAAAACTTCATTAAAAAATCCCAATCTACTTGAAATTGGAGCAAAAATTAACATTCCTGAACTTGACAAAAGTTTGATTGATTTGAAAAATCCTGATAATGTCAAAAAAGCGCGTGAGAAAGCAAGGCAGATACTAAAATAAGCCAAATGAACAAATGGGTACGCACTTTTGCAATTATTTGGGGCGGAGAATTTTTTTCCGCCCTTTCAAGTTCTATTGTTGGCTTTGCAATAATTTTTTGGATAACCCTTGAAACAAAATCGGCAGAAGTTTTGGCTTTTGGAATGGTTTCATCTTTACTTCCTCAACTTGTACTTGGCTTATTTACAGGCGTTTATGTTGATAGATGGAACAGAAAACTTGTAATGATTGCCTCCGATTTGTTTATGGCTGCTTGCACTGCGGTTTTGGTTGTAATTTTTTATTTGGGAAAAGTTGAAATTTGGCATATTTATCTGCTTTCGGCAATGCGCTCGGTGGGAAATGCGTTTTATTCACCAGCAATGAAGGCGAGCGTGCCGTTACTTGCGCCCGAAAATCAGTTTATGCGGATTTC
>WRGS01000016.1 GCA_009787075.1 Paludibacter sp. | reverse complement strand
GCTGTAAAGTTCCGATGCAATGTTTTGCTGCGGGCGTGCCACGTCTGCCAGAGTGGGCGATTTGCCAAAAAGCCACAGAAAATTAAAATCAACCATTAGCAAATACAGCAACAAAGTACAAAATAATGTTGCTGCAATGATAAGGATTTTTCTGTACCAGCGACTGTTTTTGTAATAATTTAGGTATTTTTTAAAACCTGAAAATATTTTGTTTTTCAGCCAAATAATGCTGTTCCATACAAAAAACAAAAATTGCGCTATAATATTATCATTTTTCATTTTATTATTATGAAAAATAGATTTTAATTTACTTTTGCTACAAGAACATTTGTAGAATGTACTTCTACAACAATAATTTCTGTGTCGTGCTCGAGAAATTCTCCGCGTGTTTTTGCCTCAATTGCGTTGCCGTCAATCATTACCTTGCCCATCGGCGCAAGGCGAGAAAGCGTGCGTCCTGTATCGCCAACCTTAATATTCAGCCCTTTTAGCGGGTCAATTTTGCTTTTTATTTCGGTTTTAAGTTCAATTTTATCAAGCGTACGCGAATGCATAAATAGCCCGATAGCAGCCCCTGATAAAACGACAGACGAAATTAGAGTAATGTTGCCCGCTTTTATTCCCAAGCCGCTGTAAGCAAAGAAAATAGCGCAAACCAGCAAAACGCCCGCAGCAATGCCTGCAATGCTTATGCCGGGAATAATAAAAAGTTCTATAATCAAAAAAACTATGCCTAAAACAAGCAGAATGACGATTAATGATATGCTTACTTCCATAAATTCTGTGAATTAAAAATTATTTTTGCAAATGTACATAAAATTTTTGAATTATACACAGACTAATAAATTTTTACAAAAAAATATTTAACCTTTTTTTACAACAATTTCCCTCCCGCTGAGGCTGTCTCAAAAGTTTTTTTACCTCAAATACGCAAATATTTTTCGCAAATGTCGCAAAGAATATATTCCTTAAATTCAACACTTTGCGCATATTTACATAAACCCATTACGCACCTTGCGGTTGAAATTTTTGTGCTTTTGGTACAGCCTTTTAATAAACCAAAAAACCTTATGTGGGCTAAATTAATTTTTCCACGAGAGATTCTCGAAGAATTGTGATTAATTTTGTACTTTTGTACCGAATCTTGTTTGTTGCATATTATAATCAATTATTAATCAGTTACAAAGATACAAAAAACAAGGTTTTTGTAAAAGTATGTTATAAATAACTAATATTCAATTCGTTAAAAAAAACGTTTTCTTGAAAAATGTCATATAGTAATATATTATTGAATAAATAAAAATTTTTATATGGAAAAATCATTAATACGCGTGCGAATGTCGGCGCACGATGCTCACTACGGTGGCAATTTGGTTGATGGAGCAAAAATGCTACAACTTTTTGGCGATGTGGCAACCGAACTTTTAATTATTAACGACGGCGACGAAGGGCTTTTTTGCGCTTACGACAATGTTGAATTTCTTGCGCCTGTCTTTGCCGGCGATTATATTGAAGCAACAGGCGAAATTACAAAAATCGGAAATTCTTCTCGTAAAATGACTTTTGAAGCACGCAAAGTTATTGTTCCGCGTACCGATTTGTCGCCTTCGGCAGCAGATGTGCTTGCAGAACCGATTGTGGTTTGCCGCGCTTCTGGAACTTGCGTTGTACCAAAAGAATGTCAAAGGAAATAAGTTGTTTTTGATAAATTGATGGTTATAAACGCATTATGTAAATTATTTAAATAAAAAAATGAGCGTTACAGATAAAATAAATTTGGCAAAAAATACTGCTTTTTCTTTTGAATTATTACCGCCATTGAAAGGCAATGGCATTGATTCTGTATTTCGTACAATTGATATACTGCGCGAATTTGACCCGCAATATATCAATATAACCACTCACCGCAGCGAGTTTGTATATCGCGACAAAGGCGACGGCACTTTTGTTCGCCTTGCCGAGCGGCAGCGACCGGGAACTGTTGCCGTTGCAGCGGCGATTCGGAGTAAGTATAATATTTCGGTTGTGCCGCACATTCTTTGCAGCGGATTTACTCGCGAAGAAACCGAATATTTGTTAATTGATTTGCAGTTTTTGGGAATTACCGATCTTTTGCTTCTTCGCGGCGACAAGGCAAAAACCGACACTGAATTTATTGTTAGCGGAAATGCCCACGCTACCGACTTGCAGCAGCAGGTAAATCAGTTTAACAATGGATTTTTTGCAAACGGCGAGGCGATGAAAAACAAAGAAACACGATTTTCGTATGGAATGGCTTGTTACCCCGAAAAGCACGAGGAAGCGCCAAATATTGATGCCGACCTTGCATGGGCAAAGAAAAAAGTAGAAAATGGAGCGGAATATTTAGTTACGCAAATGTTTTTTGACAATGAAAAATATTTTGCTTTTGTAGAAAAATGCAGAGAAAACGGTATAAATGTTCCTGTAATTCCCGGAATAAAACCGATTACGCTGTGCAATCAATTAACTGTTTTGCCAAAAATTTTCAAAGTTGATATTCCAGATATATTTGCCCGCGAACTTGCAAAGTGCAAAACCGACGAACAGGCAGCCGAAGCGGGAGTGGAATGGTGCATTGCGCAGGCAAAAGAACTTAAAGCGCGTGGCGTGCCGAGCATTCATTTCTACAGTTTTATGGCTACCGAAAGCGTACGAAAAGTAGCCAAAGGAGTGTATTAAAAATATTGCAAATTTT
>WRGS01000015.1 GCA_009787075.1 Paludibacter sp. | reverse complement strand
AATATTATATGAATATGGATTTTTTGATAGATGTATTAAAAACTTCAGGAATTACTGTTACTTCAGTAATCAATTTTGTTATTTGGCTGTTATGTGAATGGTGGATAATCAGGCGGATATTACAGTCAAAACTTGTCAAATCCGAAAAAGAACGTGAGTTATGGATTATTTTTTGCTTAGCAACGTTTTTTATAGGGATGGGTGTGTTTTATTTTGTAACAAACAAAAGACGCAGAGAAAAATACTATTACCATCGCAGTGATAATAATAGTGATAAAACAGGAAGTTAATTCTATTGTTTTTACCAAAAGCCGAAACAGTGAGTATCTGTTGCTCACTGTTTTGGTTGTGTTTTTAAATGTTTAAAAAATGTGAAATTAAAAATATCAATCAGAGTTCTGTTTAAAAATTTTAGAGATTATTTGTTATGCATTGTTTTTATTGCATTTCTTTTGGATTGTTTCGGGCGTTATCAGGAGTTTCTTAATTTTTAATTGACTTGTTTTTCTAAAATCTGCTTGCTTTTTTGCTGATAATCAGCGTTGAAGGAATATTTTGCAGTTCCGATTTATCTACGGCAACAAGGTCGTTCCACGCCTGATAACTTATCATCATAAAACTGAAACTGCTGCTTATTGCGCCGACATTTTTAACTGGCGACAATTTGATGTTGTTTTTATAGGTAACATGCAGATTTTCAAATATTTCTTTGGCTACCGCATCTTTTCCCAAAATATTGTTTATGTCAATAATTGTGATTTGAACTTCACCTGTAGTGTTGCTTAGCAAGCGGCGGGCATAACGCATAAAAAATCCATCTGTTTCTGCCGAAAGTACTATTAATGTGGAAGTTATCTGACTGAAATTACGATTGACAAAAATTCCAACGGTACAATGTGCATTTTCTACAAAATAATGTGTTTTATCTTTTATCAACGCTTGCGGATAAAATCTAACTCGCTGACGCACAACATTATTAATACCTTTATTCAACCATTCTATTTTACCAAAAAGAGAACTTTCGGCTAAAAACGGTTTTTCCGCATATTGTAAACCCGCGCCAATCAGCAGAAAATCAAACTGTTTGCTATTGAGTTGGTTAATAATTGCCTCCTCAACATTATCAGACATTGAATATTCTTTTAACATAGGAATATTCAATGTATTAGCCTCATCTTCAACGCTTTGAAAACTTTCACTTTGAAACATTTCGCTGTGAAGCGGGTTAGTGTCCGAGCCAGCGGTTATATGCAATGCCGTAACTTCGAGTGTATTTTTCGTACCACTGAGAACTTTTTTTGCAACGCGAAGAAGATTCTTCCCATTTTGCGGATTTCCTATTGCTATCAAAACCTTGAAAATTCCATGCAATTGCTTGCGTGCCAACTCTTTATTCTTTTCTTTATCAGGCAATATTTTTTCAATAAAAGAAAGCATTGGCGATGTCATAAAAGTAGTTACAAGCGCCATAATTACAAACATCACAAATATTTCCTCAGAAATCACTCCCAAATCGTAACCAATATTAATAGCAACAAGTTCCATCAATCCGCGTGTATTCATTAAAGTGCCTACAATCAGCGAATTGCGCCAAGTTTGCCGTCCAACATATTTGGCTGCCAATGCACTGCCAACAAGTTTTCCAACAATGGCAACAAGTGTAATCAATCCTGCGATTTCCCAAAGCGAAATATTATTAAGAAGTCCGATTTTAGTGCGCAAACCCGTATAAACAAAGAAAAGCGGCAGGAAAATAATTGTTGCTATATCTTCGATTTTTTCCACAAAAATATGACGAAAATCTTTGTTATCAGGCATTATTGCCCCAGCCATAAATGCGCCAAAAAGTGCGTGAATACCAATAAGTTCGGTTGCAAAAGCCGACAGCAAAAGCGCCAGAAAATACACAGCAACAACCGATTTATTCAGATTTTCGAGCGTGGAATAAAGTTCGCTTATTTTTTTTAGAAAAGGCTTTACAACTTTCAGCATAACAACAACATAGGCAACAGCAAAAGCAATTGTATAAAGCGAACTTGTAACTGTTCCTGCTTTTACAATTGCAATAATAACAGCCAAAATACACCAAGCCATAATATCGTTGATTGCTGCACAGGCAAGAATTACAGTGCCAAGTTTGGTTTTACCAATTCCGCGTTCCTGCGCAATGCGAGCCAAAACAGGAAAAGCGGTAATGCTCATAGAAACGCCCGCAAATAGCGCAAACGACAAAAACGGAACAGAAGGCGATACAAAACGCTCGTAAAGAAAATATGCAAGCCCCATTCCAAGGGCAAAGGGGAAAATAATTCCTGCCTGCGAAATAGCTATGCTTTCATTGATTCTTGCACGTAAAACCTTATTATCCAACTCCATACCAACCACAAACATAAATAAAATCAAACCAATATTTGAAATTGTGTTAAGATTGTCGAGAGAATGTTGTGGAAATAAAAAATTGAAAAAATCGGGGAAATAATAACCCACCAGCGAAGGACCGAGTATAATTCCTGCCAAAATTTCACCAATTACACTCGGCTGTCCGATTTTTTTAAACACAAAACCCAAAAACCGTGCAACTATAAGAACTACAATAATTTGTATTAGTAAAATTGCAAACGGCGAAGCGAAACTTTCGAGTAAATTTTCTAAAAACGCAGCCCAATGACTTGAAGAAACATCATGACGGACAAGTTCGCTTGGCAACTCCAA
>WRGS01000014.1 GCA_009787075.1 Paludibacter sp. | reverse complement strand
AATGGCAGCGGAGATTGGGGCGATAACGGACGCGGAGCATTAGGCTCAACCCGTGCAAACTGGACAACTGTTTTTACTCGTCCGCGCTGGGGGCAGATACAGAAAGATGTAAATGGAAATCCGACACAAGGTACTGGTACTATGGGATTTGGCTGGGGCTGGAATCGTCCGTCGCAGGAATTGTATGATGAATTTGAGCAGGGCGATATGCGCCGCGATGCTACAATTATAAATCCGCAGGGGCTTGATTCCTTAAAGAGCGGATATTGTCCTTACAGTTATTATGATATAGATAAAACTTTTGTTGATACGACCTCGTCTAATTTGAATCAATATTTAGGCAACCGTTACAGTTCGCGCAAATATGCCGAAATGAATGCGGATACTACTTTTTGGGGATTAGACGGAAATAATCCGCGCGGTACAATCAATCACAAGGAAATTCGCTATTCCGATGTGTTGCTGATGTATGCTGAGGCGTGCGTAAAATCGTCATCGCCCGATTTGGCGCAGGCA
Source organism: Paludibacter sp. (assembly GCA_009787075.1). Lineage (GTDB taxonomy): Bacteria > Bacteroidota > Bacteroidia > Bacteroidales > Paludibacteraceae > WRGS01. The sequence continues at coordinate 2,177 of WRGS01000014.1, read as the reverse complement.
AGATGGGCTTTGGAACAGGTACGCGCTCGTGCGCGTGCATTTTCTGGCGGAGGTAATGTGTTGCCCGCTTTTCCAAATTATTCAATTTCGTTGCAAAGCGTGGGCGGAAGCGGCATAAAGCAGTTGCAGGACAATGCAGACGATTTGTTGCTCGCTATCAGGCACGAGCGTCGCGTGGAACTTGGAATGGAAGGACACCGCTGGTTCGATTTGAAACGGTGGGGCTTGCTCGAAAAAGTAATGAATAATTATAAGGCAACAACTAAACCGCAAATTGGCGAACTGATGAATCAGTTTGTTGCAGGCAAAAACGAATTATTCCCTATTCCTATGCAGGAAATTGACTTGAATCCTATGGAGCAAAATTCGGGATATTAAAAAAATAATAAAACTTGGAAAGGTCATAAAAGTTGAAATATACTCTTTTGATATTTCCTTATTATATAAATTTTTAAAATTGGAATCATTAAATTTTAATTATTAACATAAAAAATTTTGTATGAAAAAATTAATTTACATCACGACGATTGCGTTGCTGGCTTTATTTGCAAAGCCGGCTCATGCGCAAAATGGCTTTGATTTCGATAATGCGTCTAATTTTTATTTAATTTGGTTAGATGCAGGTATTGAAAATTATTGGGAAATAACCTCGCGTATTGTGGGAGATTATCGCCTCAATGGAACTTATGGTACGCCTAATGTAGGTGAACGCTTTCTTGACATTTGGAGTGCAGGTGAAACTTACACTGTAAACGACCCGTCAGGGCAGGGTTTTTTTGGTCAAATTGGCGGTTATTTAGACTGTTCTGCTAATTCTGTTGGCTGGGCAGGCGGCGGTTTTCAGTTAATTCAGCAGCCGGGCTCTACTTCAACGATAAATTACACGGCAATAACCAACAATTATCGTTTCCACATGGCTGTAAGGAAAACCAATCCTGATGCTTGCAGAATTAATCTGTACGGAGGCGGAAACACTTCTGGAGTTGCTGACGAGGCACAGTGTGCGCATTTTCTTGTAGGAGCTGGCGACCATGTGTATAACGACCCTCCACAGCCAAATTTGACGCCTGCTTTTACGGTCAATACCTGGCAGATAATAGATATTCCTGTTTCCGATTTAAGAAACATGGGATGGGATAACCGCAGCGCATTTAAAGGTTATTACATTTCTTACGATTTTGGTTTTACAAATGGCAACAATATGCAGTTGGACGCTATCTTTTATTATAATCCGTCTGGGGCAGGAGTTGATAATATGCAGGCAAGCAACAAATTGAACGTTGTAGTAACAGACAAAACAGTAAGCATTCTTAATGCCACTGCGCCTGTTGAGGTATATAACGTTGCAGGAATGAAAGTTAAAACCTGCGAACAGCCGATATTCGGCACTGACGAAGTAAGTAAGGGCGTTTATATTCTCAAATCGGGTAACGCTGTGGCAAAAGTATTGATTAAATAATTTTTAAAAAATTTGAAAAAAGAAACTTGTCAAAAGCCTTTGCGGGCGTCGTTACTTAAATTGGCAATGGCGAAAATAAAGGCTTTTGATAAAAGTTTTTGCTTAAAATTATAATAAATTTAAAAAAACGCATTAACTTAAAATAATTATAACTCAATAACTTATAAAATTATAAACGCATGAAAAAATATTTATTTATTTTATTGTTTGGCATCTTGAGCGCAGGATTAACTCAAGGGCAAACAAAAAGTTTTAAAAGAGGACTTGCATTCAATGCTCTTGTAAATGATGATATTTTATCGTTGTCGCCCGGTCTTTCGTGGGTTTATAATTGGGGACAATCTACAAGCATTGTTCCTATGCTTAATCAATATAACATCGACTATATTCCTATGGCGTGGAGTGGCATCAATAAGGATGCTATTCGTACATTTTTGTCGGCTCACCCAGAAATACATTATATTCTTGGTTTTAACGAGCCGAATTTTACTGCTCAGGCAAATCTGACTCCCCAGCAGGCGGCGGCAAAGTGGGCAGATATTGAAGAAATTGCCGACGAATTTGGATTGATAATTGTTGGTCCGGCAGTAAATTTCAGCCCTAATCCGCCTTATCAAAATCCAATAAGTTGGTATGACGATTTTTTTGCCGCCTGTTCTGATTGCAGAGTTGACCATATTGCCTTACATTTCTATATGCCTTCGGCAAGCGCGATAAG
>WRGS01000013.1 GCA_009787075.1 Paludibacter sp. | reverse complement strand
GTTTGTAAACCAAGTTTCCAAACCTGAACCTATAAAACTTTCTGTTACCGCGTACCAATTTATTGCAGCGCCGACAAGCATTACAAAACCCGATAAAATGGCGGTAAAACGCACGCCCATTTTATCAAGAATAATTCCTGCAAAAATAAGGAAGAAAATAAAAACATTTAAAAATGTTTCTGAACCCTGCATCGTACCAAAAGCGGTAGAATCCCAGCCGCGAGTAGATTGCATCAAGTCCTTAATAGGCGAAAGAATGTCCATAAAAATATACGAACAAAACATCGCAAAAGCCAAAAAAACAAGCGCAGTCCAACGCACTGCCGCCTTGTCTCTTAATGTTGTTATAACTTTTTCTGTCATAGAGTAAAATTTTGTATTATTATTTTAAAATTTTTTTTGAAAAAATATCATCAACAAAAGTAAGTGTTTTTTATATAAAAAAATTGATTTTTTACATAAAAATATTTTAAAAAGGCGGATTATTTAAAAAATCCTGCCAATTACCTGCTTTGAAACGCATTGGATTAGTGAGCATTATACGCATTTGCCTGTTAAATTCAATTTTTTCTATTTTAAATTTCAATTTTATTGTATTTTTGGAATTAATAAATTGAATATCAATAATTTTTGGAGCAACAACATCATCGTTTTTTGCAAAATCGGAATAATTTGTAAAAAAACGAAAAGTTTTATTTTCATCTGTTATTTCAACACGGCGAATTTGATTTTCCGAAAATGTTGTAGTTTGCAAAATATCATTGGTTTTATATTTGAACATCAACGATTTACCCAATTTTTCCGTTGTAATTTTGTCAAAATTTTCATCTTTTTCGCTTCCGAGTGTAAAAAGTTGATTTGAAACCAGCGCCTGAAAATCGTAAAACGAAAGCGGAACACCCGTAAGTTCCGCAAGTTGCTCATAAACAAGATGATAGTAATTTTTACTCATTTGGTCGAACACATACATTGCATCTGGCGTGAGTTCTATTTTTACCATTTCGATTCCCATAAACGGCTGAATAGACAATTGAATTACCGAATCGCGATAAATTCGGCACGCTCCACTCGAAGACAACTCTTTGTTCTTCAGCGAAATATCCATTTTCAACTTGTTTGCATTGGCTGTAATAAAATGCGGTTGCACTTCCAACGCACTTTGAATATTTGCATCTGCCGAAGTGGTTTGTGCGGGCGTTACTGTCAGCATTTGCTTGGGTTTGCAACTTATTACGCCAACTAATAAAACGCTTATTAACAACAAATTAAGATAAAATCTATTTCTCATTATTTTTCTTTATAATAATTATTTTGTTAAATTTCTAAAAACATCTTCCATAGAATTTTCTAATTTATTGATTGTTAGCAGTTTATTGTTTGCATTAACTGCAAAATCAAAAAGATCTTCACGAATATCTTTTACGCTCAAAATTTTAAAAATTCTATTATCAATATTTTCTTTTATTTCCAAATTATTTATTTTCAATAAATTATCAACTAAAATCGGTTTGGCAAACTCAATTTCAACAAATTGCGAGTTTGAGTCAAATTCTGTAATATTATTCAAATCGGTAAAATCGGCAACAATTTCTCCTTTGTTGATAATCAGTACTCTGTTGCATATCTGCCTGATTTCCTGCATAATATGAGTGCTGAGTATTACCGTTCTATCTTTTCCCAAGTCACGAATCAGCGTGCGAATTTCATCTAACTGATTAGGGTCAAGTCCGGTTGTCGGCTCATCCAAAATCAGCACTTTCGGATTTGACATCAACGCCTGCGCCAGCCCGACACGCTGACGATAACCTTTGGACAACTGCCCGATTCGCTTGCTGCATTCTGCACGCAAACCGACAGTATCTATCATATTTTCAACGGTTTGATTTTTATTTTTAATATTGAAAATATTGGCAACAAAGCTCAAATATTCGCGAACGTACATATCTGGATAAAGCGGATTCTGCTCAGGCAAATAACCAATTACCGACTTTATTTTCAGTGGATTATCCCGCACTTCAAAATCGCACACGCGCACAGAACCGTTTTGGTAAGGCAAAGAGCCGCAAATTATTTGCATTGTCGTTGTTTTGCCTGCACCGTTAGGTCCAAGAAATCCGACAACTTCGCCCATTCCAATTTCCATCGAAATATTATTTAAAACTGTCTGTAAACCGTATTTTTTTGTCAAATTATGTATTGAAACCGACATCTGACCGTTGTAAAATATTTTTGCAAAAGTACAAAAAGCATTTCAAAAAACAATATAAAACATTCTCGCGGAACAAAATGATTTTTTAACTTTTTCAAAACAATTCCAACTGCTGAAACGGCGCGCTGACTGCCTTTTCTTTTTTGCCGACAAACAATTCAATATCGCCAAACTGCTTGTCGGTAATAGTCATAATGGCAACAGAACCCTTTTCGGGTAGAATTTTTTTTACGCGCACTGTGTGAACTTTGGCATTTTCCACGCTTGCACAATGGCGAATATACATCGAAAATTGGAACATAGTAAATCCATCGCCCATAATTTTTTTGCGAAAATCGGCTGCCGTTTTTCGTTCTTTTTTGGTATCAGTCGGCAAATCATACAGTACAAGTACCCACATAATCCTGTATTCGCTTAAACGTTCCATAAACTAATTTATTGAAATACAAAAGTATAACATATTTTTAACAAAACAAAAAA
>WRGS01000012.1 GCA_009787075.1 Paludibacter sp. | reverse complement strand
TACACATCAAGCGTTTCCTTATATTTTTCGACGTATCTTGAATAAAATGTTGTTTTCGAATGACAAAGATACAAATTTTGAAAGCAATTATTTTAATACCATTCGCACATACAATTACTATTTTCGTGCAATTTGAACAGGATTGTAAATTTCAGCCCTATAAACATCGGCGTAAAAGTGCGTTTGTATGCTCTGTCAGAAAGTAAAAGCGCGTTATATCGGGGGTTGAAAACGCCATCAGGATTTGGTACGCCAAAGTCCATCGGGTCATTTACAAAAAACCTGCCTTCAACTTTATCTTTATGAATATTTAAAAAACCATAATCGGCAAAAAGCGCAAGGCGCACAGCTATATTATCTTTAACAGACAAATATCTGCCAATTTCCAATGATGCCGCAAGATTATTTTCAAAGGTCATATTGGTTTTGTACGTGCGGTTGTAAGTCCAAAATTCATGGTTTTCCATGTTTTTAAACTCGTCGATAAACTGCGGATAAATACCTGAATGAGTAACAGTTGTATGTTTATCGCCTGTAATACTTTGCCCGTAGATATTCAAGCCGTATTTTGCGCCGACAAGAAAATACCATTTTTTCGGTAAATTAAAACCAACCATCAGCGGCACATTGGCGTATGCGATTTGATAGCGGTCGGTATTATTGCGCAAGTCGAAAACGCCTGAATATTCCCAGCCTTCGGTGTCAATCATATCAACATCGCGTATTTGAAAATTATCAACCATAGTATTCATGTCCCAATAATTACCTTCAACGCCAATTGTAGCAATAAACTTGCGGTAGTGGAATTCGTAACCAATACCCAGCCCTGCTCCAAAGCCCTGAATATCATACACTTTGGGTAAATCTTTGTCTTTTATAATATTGTTATTCAAGCGCGAATAACCAGCCTCGCCCCAAAGCGAAAACCACCCGCTCGTTTGCGCAGACATCGCCACGTAAAAAGCGACTAAACTTAAAATCATCAAAACTTTCTTCATAATAATAAATTTTTATGAATTAAAAAAACGTGCAAAGTTATAAATTATTTTTAACAAAAAAAGTTTTTAACAAAATTTTTAACAAAAAAATATCACAAGAAACAGTTTTTGTAAAAGATTTAATTTTTAAAAATGTTTTTAGAAATAAAACCACACAAAAAGCCCTAAAATATTATAAATTATTGTTGAGTGATTTTATTTCCGTTTTTTTATTATTTTCTTCAAATTTCAGGCGGTTGCAGCCATAAAATTAATCATTTCCTGTCGCGTATTATTTTCAAAGCATCCATCACAGAAATTTTTCGCTTGCCGTCAAAAGCAATTATAAACGCATCAAAATGCTTTTTTGCTGCCTGCTCAAGCGTTTGTTGGATTTCAGAATAACTTGAAGTATTGCCTATTGTGTATTTGTAAAAATTATCTTCCACATAAAAATCCACTTCGGGCAATCCTCTAAAAGCCGCATCGTCTTTATTCAATTTCCGTCTGCTTGCCAAAATTTGAACTTTAAAAACAGGCAAAGCATCGTTTATAACGGCAACAGTTTGCTGATTTTTTGCCGCAGGTTTATTTTCTGTTTTAGGTTTTGAAATTTCTTTTTTAACAGTATCAACCTGCGCAATTTCTGTTTCAGTTGTATCCGTTATATCAGTTTTAGTATCAATAATTTTCGCAGTTTTCGCAGGCGATTTTCCTGAACGTTTGTCAAAATTATGTTTGTAATTTACAAATGCGTTGTAAATACTTGCAGCCATCTTTTTTTGCCCTGCCGCAGATGCTAAAAACTGTTCTTCGCTTTTATTTGAAATAAAACCCAATTCCACCAAAACCGAAGGCGCAGCCGTTGCGTGCAACACCCAAAAACCAGCCTGACGCACTCCGCGATTGTAACGCTCGCTATTTTTAAACTGCTGCTGAACATCGGATGCAAATTCTATGCTTTGGTCAATATATTTATCCTGCATTACCTCGAACATAATGTACGAGTCAATAGAATTATCAAAACCTTTGTAAGTGGTTTTATAATCGCTTTCGAGCAAAATAACGGAATTTTCGCGGCGTGCAACGGCAAGATTTGCTTCATTTTTGGCAAGCCCCAAAGTATATGTTTCCGCACCGTATGGCTTCGACGAAGTATTTGCATTGGTATGAATACTTACAAAAAGGTCGGCGTTGTTGTTATTGGCAATGTCAGCGCGTCCCTGTAAAGTAACAAAAACATCTTTTTTACGCGTATAAACCACTTTTACGTCCGGAAAATTTTTCTCAATCATTTCGCCCAAAGCCAAAGCGACAGCCAAATTGATGTTTTTTTCTTTTGCAAAAGAGCCGACCGCGCCTGTATCGTGCGCGCCATGACCTGCATCAATCACAATAACAAAATTTTTTTTTTGCGCATAAATATTTGAAAAACAAATATTTACAAACACAAAAAGGACTATAAAAAATACTTTTTTGAATATGATTTTGCTTTTCATTTTTATTCAAATAATTTTAAATACTTAATAATCAACGGCAAAAGTAATATTTTTATTGCATAAAATACTTTATTTTTTTATAAAATATTTTGTATTTTATAAATTTTCATTTTTTCAACAGCATTATTCCTTCCAATAATGCTTTGATTTTGCTTTCGGCATCGGCTTGTTTTTTGCG
>WRGS01000011.1 GCA_009787075.1 Paludibacter sp. | reverse complement strand
CAGAAAAAGCAAAATTGGCTTTATTTATTTAATTACAGTTATAGGAAATTCCTTACGCTGCCTGTTCCGCTTTCATTCTGTAAACTGTAATGCACGCGTCTGGGCATACATAAGCGCACGCGGCGCAACCTGTGCAGTCGTCTGCATTAATTACCACAGAAAAGTTATAACCTTTGGCGTTGGCATCTTTTGCCAAGGCCAAAACATCTGACGGACAAGCAACTACGCAAAGATCGCAACCTTTGCACCGTTCGGTATCTACCGTTACCGCTCCTTTAATTTTTGCCATATTTGTTAATTATTTTATGTTAAAAATTTTTGTTAATTTTATGATTTTCAATATTTTATATTAGAATAAAAATTCATTCTCAATAAAAAATTTTTGATTGTAAAAATAAAACTTTTTTTTCAAGAAAACAAATATTTTTGTTATTTTTGCAAAAAAATTTTAGATTTATGCCAAATATTTTTAATCCATGGCACCACGTTTCGCCCGGTAAGCGCGTGCCTGAAATTGTGAATGGAATTATTGAAATTCCGCGCGGAGCGCGTGCGAAGTATGAACTTGACAAAGAAAACGGACTCATTCGCTTAGACCGCGTATTATACTCATCTGTCTATTATCCAGCTAATTACGGCTTTATTCCACAAACTTACTGTGAAGATAAAGACCCGCTCGATATTCTTATTCTTTCGCAGATTGAAGTTGTGCCGCTTTGCATTGTTGAGGCGAAAGTTATCGGCGTAATGCGAATGCGCGACAATGGCGAAGCAGACGACAAAATTATCGCTGTTGCAAATGGCGACCCGTCTGTAAATCATTACGAAGACATTTCATCGTTGCCTATGCATATTATTCAGGAAGTGCAAAGTTTTTTTGAAGATTACAAAAAATTGGAGGAAAAGGAAACTGTTGTTGATGATTTTTTTGGAAAAGATGTTGCGCTACAAATTATTAACAATGCATTCAGGCTTTATTGTGATAAATTCAGAGGTGGAATTTCTTGAAACTTCTTCATTTAAATATTTGATAATCAGGGATTTCTGACAAAAATTCATATTGTAGATTTTCCGTATCTACGCGGCAAAAATAATGCTGCAGACCATTGCTTAGCATAAAATAATCAACTTTCAGGTGATAGTTATAAACTGCAATTTGGTCGAAAATCGTCTGATTTATAGTAATTTGCGGGGCTTTAAATTCTACAATGATTTGAGGTTTGCCGTTTTTTCCAAACACAACTGCATCGCAACGATGCTCTGAATCATTAGTCTTTATTGTGTATTCCACTGCAATCCGCGCAGGAGGAAAATGTTTTTCCTCAATCAAAAAACGAATAAAATTTTGCCGCACCCATTCTTCAGGCGTTAAAGCAACATACTTTTTGCGCTGGCTGTCAAATATTTGCAGTCTTGATTTTTCTTTTTTTACTGCAAAATTATATGAAGGCAAATTGAGAGCAAACATTTTATTGAAAAATTTTGTTGCAAAAATAATAAATTTAAAATTATTTTTTGATTTTAAATTTTTTCATACAAAAAATATTTACCTTTGTTATACAATTGCTAATTATAAGAAATTCAAATAATTAACAAAATGAAATATTTTTGCATTGGAATTATATTATTTGTTTCTATTAAAGTACATTCGCAAGAATTTATTACGAATGACAGCATTTTTTATGATTCTTTGAAATACAAAATAATTTTGCCCGAACCTCAGTTTAGTTTGCAAAATACAGAAAATCAACTCAAAACAAACTTTAAATCCGACTTTGATTTGAATTACGCAATCAAGTTGCCCAAAGAAAACAAAAACGCACTACTCCCCTACTCTATCGCATCTCAAACTATTGATTTTCAATTATATAACGATACAAATATTTTTCAGAAGAATTTTAAAACACAAATTAATCAGGAATTTGCCAAAAACAGATTTTCATTTCAAAATTTTGAATATCAAACTAAAAATTTGAGCGGATTTCAAAAAGCCGATATTTTTCCTAATTATCTGAATGTCAATTTGTTTAAAATAAAAATTTTTCTATTGAAAGTTCGCGTTATCAATTTCATACAGGTTTTGAAGGTCTTAATTCTACAGGAATAAAGTTAAGTTGGTCTCCTAATGAGCGATTGAAATTATCGCTGCAGCCAAATGCAGGCTGATATTATTACGGGCTTGATGTGCGATCAAATTATTACGGAAATCTAAATTTTGGCGTTGATTATAAAGTTTCGGAGCGTGTCGGTTTGCTCTTCAACGTCAAATTATACTTTTGCAGGCAAAAATGCGCCTTTATGCGCCAAATTTTTATCCGCAGAACAGCGTTTATGGCGGCGTGAATGTGAAAGTTACCGATTGGTTTTCGCTGCATGTCGGCGTAAATGTTGTTAGAGAAAACAACGGAGAAGTGCGGTTGCTTCCAAGTATTGTTCCTATTATTAATTGGGTTAAAGTGCTGGGAATCAAAAAGAAAAAGAAACCTGTTGTACCTCAATGGTGGTATTAATTTTAAATTGATAAATATGTAGTTATTTTATAAAATAAAAATTTTATGTATTTTTGCGGAAAAAATTTATATCAAAAAATAAAAATTTTAAAATTATGGAAACAGTAATTTTAGTTATTCCAAACAAAATCAATCGACA
>WRGS01000010.1 GCA_009787075.1 Paludibacter sp. | reverse complement strand
TTTTTCATTTTATCAATTTTTTTGATTTGACTTGCGCAAAGATAGTGGATTTTTTTTGGATTAACAGAACAAAACAGTTTGTATGTTTTTACTGCTTTTTGTACTTTTGCATTCAAATGGCGATAACTTTTTTCAGCATAGGCACAAATCTTGGCAACCGCAAAAGAAATATTGAGCGGGCGATTGCTTTGCTTGAAAAGCGAGTTGGACGATGCGTGAAAATTTCTGATTTTTACCAAACCAGCCCTTGGGGGTTTGTGTCTGAAAATGAATTTCTAAATATTGCAGCCGAGTTTGAAACCACATTGCAACCGCTTGATTTGCTTAAAGTTACTCAACAAATTGAACGTGCGCTCGGACGCGCCCGCAAAAGCGAAAACGGAACATATTGCGACCGCATTATTGATATTGACATTCTTTTTTACGATAACCTGATTATCAATTTACCGCAACTGACGTTGCCTCACCCATTACTCCAAAAGCGCGATTTTGTACTTACGCCGCTTGCCCAAATTGCGTCCGAATGGCAACACCCTATTTTGAAAAAGACAATTTCAGAAATAAAAAAGGCTGGTTTTTTTCAACACGATAACTTCAACTAACAAATGCAACTTTTTTCTTAATTGAAGTTACCGCCTTTATATTCAAGTATTAAATGCAATTTTAATAATTCCAATAAACACTCCAAAAACAAAAAATATCTACCTGCAAATATATTGATTTACAGATAGATATTTCCACGAATAAGTACCCAGACCCGGGGTCGAACCGGGATGGAAGTGAATCCACTGGTGTTTGAGACCAGCGCGTCTACCGATTCCGCCATCTGGGCGCTGGTTTTTTGTCGGTAAATTTGCGGGTGCAAAGGTAATAATTTTTTTTAATAATTGATGATATTATTGATTAAAATTTTTAATATTTTTTTGCTTTACAGAAACATTAAATATAAGACATTGATTATAAACAAATTATAATGTCTGGATAAAATCCGTTAAATTTGTTTCACGTTCAAGGTTTAACTTTCTTCGCAGGCGGTAGCGGTTGATTTCCACTCCGCGCAGCGAAATATTTTGCAGCGAAGCGATTTCTTTTGACGATAAATTCATTTTCAAATATGCACAAAGCACTTTTTCATTGCGCGACAAGCCCGCAAACCGTTGGTCAAGCGTAGTGAAAAAATCCTTATGCACAAGATTAAAATTCGATTTAAAAACTTCAAAATCATCATCGTGGTCAATATTTTCATTGATTTGACTTGTCAGTTTTACAATTTTCTGTTTTATCGCCGACGGTTGTTTTCCCTCGTCAATCGCCTTTGAGATGCTTAAAACATCTTTTTTTACGTTTTCGAGTATTTCATTTTTGCGAATAAGATTTAAAACATAGCCCGAAAGTTCCTGCGTTTTGTAATTAAGGTCTTTTTTCAAATTTTCGTTCTGAAGTTGGTTAATAGTTTGGTCTTTGAGCAATTGCTCCTTCTCGTGAATTTTGCTTTGCCTTTGCAATTTCTGCTCTTTTTGGCGGATAATATTTTTCTGTTTTGAAATAATTTTTTTATACAAATAAAAAATTAACGCACTGAAAATCAGCAAATAAATCATATAAGCCAAAATGCTTCTATACCACGGCGGCAAAATCCGAAACCGCACGCTGGTTGTTATTGCATTTGTTTGATTATCGTCTGTAAATGCCTTAATTTCAAATATATAACTGCCTTCGGAAAGATTTGTATATTCTTTTGTCGTTTTGTTGGTTTGCTGCGTCCATTCATCATTTTGCCCGACGAGTTTCCCTGTGAGGCGGTACGAATAACGCAAATTGTAGGCATTGGCAAAGTCTGTCGCACCGAAAAGAATATTTATTGAATTATGAGAGTAGGGGATCGTAATTTGTTCATTTTCAATATAATAATCAATTGTTTTTTCGTTTTTTGTAGAAAAAATATGTTTGACAAAAATATTTTTTGCAGTTTGAATATCAGGTTTTTGGTTAATATTAATTTTGACAAATCCTTTTTCTACCGCCAAAACAGCATTATTGGAATCCAAAAAATTTATATTTTCAAAATTTTCAATCAAATTATTGTAAAATCCCCAATCAACAGCGTTTGCAGCATATTTTCCATTTTTATAAGCAAACATTTTCATTCGGGAATTGGTTACATACCAAAAATTGTTAAGTTTGTCGATATGCAAAAAATCGTAATATTTTTCTTTTTCAAGCATATTTTCGAGTTGCACGTAAGGGACAAAAGCATCTGAAATGCGGTCGTACATAAAAATTCCTTTTTCGGCGCATATCACAAGATTACCAAAAATTCGTTGGATAATATTGTTGTCGCCAACTTTTGAATTTTCAAGTTTGTAAGTTTTATGTTTGATAATCAAGGCTTTATCAATGTCGATGCTTACACGCTCAATTTCTCCGCCCACATTGGCAACCCAAAAATCGTTTTTAACGTCATCTTCCAAAAATCCGCGGCACGAATTTGGGAAATTATAAATTGTGCGCACTTGCGACCATTTTCCGTCAATTTTGTCAATCAGGCGAAATCCCTGATACGTGCTTGCAATAATCGTATTGGGATTTTCGGCAACAGGCTGCACTCCCCAAACGCCCGTAGCGTTGATTTTGTAACTCGCAGTTGG
>WRGS01000009.1 GCA_009787075.1 Paludibacter sp. | reverse complement strand
TCTTCGATAGAGCAAATAGAAACGCCTGCTTTGCCCACATCTCCTACTACGCGCGAATGGTCGGCATCGTAACCGCGATGCGTTGCGAGGTCGAAAGCGACAGAAAGCCCCTTTTGACCCGAAGCCAAATTGCGGCGATAGAAAGCGTTGGATTCTTCGGCGGTAGAAAATCCCGCATACTGACGAATTGTCCAAGGACGCATCGCGTACATTCCCGAATACGGACCGCGCAAAAACGGCGGCAGACCCGCTGCATAGTGCAAATGGTCGATGCCCGACAAATCGCTTTTGGTATAATATTCCTTAACGGGAATTTGTTCGGGCGTAAGCCAATTACTGTTTTTTGTATTCTTTGACTTTGCCTTAAAGTCGTGAATATCAATGTTTTTAAAATCTGGTGTCATTATTTATTATATTTTATTTCTAAAAATTATTTATTTTTTGGCATATAAATTAAATGTCATTTTTTCAAATTCCCAACATTTTATTATATCCTTTCAACGCCTCTAAAACATTGGTTTTTACGTTAATAAAATTTTCAATGCCGAGTTTTTGCAAATCTTCGATGCAAGCGGGTGCGCCTGCAACAACAAAAATCTGTTTTCCTTTTACAATTTCCCACGCTTTTGGGGCAAATTCGGCGTATTCGTCGTCTGACGAACATAGAACGATAATATCGGATTGCACTTTTTGCGATGCGGCAATGCCTTCTTCAACGGTTTCAAAGCCGATATTGTCGATAATTTCGTAACCTGCGCAGCCGAAGAAATTTGACGAAAATTGCGCTCTTGCTAACCGCATAGCCAAGTTGCCAATTGTGAGCATAAACACTTTCGGACGTTTTGCCGCATTTTCGGTGGCAAGGCGGAGTTGCTCAAACTCAATGGCTTCGCGAGTTGGTTTGAGAGTTGGCGTGCCTTCGTTGCAGGCGGAAGAATGAGCCGCTGTTTCGTTGTAACGTTCAATTTTTCCTTCAGTTTTTTCCGTAAAATTCGGATATTGGTTTGTTCCCAGCAGAATTTCGCGACGCGAAGAAACGGCTTTCTTTCGAGCATCAGCACTCTGATTTACAGCCGATTGCACTTGTCCACTTTCTATTGTTTTGAAAAATCCGCCGTTTTCTTCTGTTTCCACAAATATATTCCAAGCCGATTCTGCTATCATATTTGTCAGATTTTCAATATAATACGAGCCAGCCGCAGGGTCGGCAACCTTATCAAAATGACTTTCGTCTTTCAAAAGCAACTGCTGATTGCGTGCAATGCGTTCCGAAAAATCGTCAGATTGTTTGTAGGCGCAATCGTAAGGCAAAACTGTCAGCGAATCAACTCCGCCGAGCGTTGCGCTCATTGCTTCGGTTTGCGTGCGAAGCATATTAACATTTGCATCAAAAACCGTAAAATTGAAATAACCTGTTTCGGCGTGAATTTTCATTGCGCAGCAGCACGGACAAAAATCCAAACCACTCTCTTCCATACAGTTACAATTTTCACCGCAAGTACATTCCGGTTTATACGCCGCTACAATAGTTGCCCAAAGCCAGCGCGCCGCACGGAATTTTGCAATTTCCATAAAATAATTGCTTGAAACTCCAAAAGTAAAGCGGATATTCTTTGCAGCATCGGCGGGTTTGATTCCCTTGTCAATCAATGATTTAAGATAAAAATTTCCCCAAGCCAGCGCATAACCGAGTTCCTGCGAAATTGTTGCTCCTGCATTTGACAAAGTCAGCGCATTAACCGTAACTGCCTGATATTGCGGAAGTTCAGCGAGAATTTTGGTTGTTTCAGCCAATTTCTCGCCAATAAATTCAGCGGTTAAAACCTTACCTTTTATCAACATACGATTAACGGGGTCAAGATTTATTGAGCCGCGCAATTTGCTTAAATCATATTTTTTTGATTTAAAATACTCAACCAGAATTTGCGCAAGTTCAGCTGTACGGCGCACGCAAATGCGGAAATTCAATTCCACAACATCGGCGCGAATACCTTCGAGCAAAGTTTGGATAAATTCTGCCGAAAGTTTTTCTTTATCAAGGGTAAAACCCAAAGAATCAACGCCTTTATTGAGAATATCCAAGGCTTTTTCGTTAGATGTTTTCGCATCTGTTACCTGCAAGTTCTGCCTTACAAACCAATGATTGTCGGTTTTTGTGCCTTGTGCGTAAGGAAATTCGCCGGGCGAAAGTTTGTCTGTTTTAAGGTTTTCGAGGTTTTCTTCGCGATAAAATGGTTGTACCGAAAAGCCCTCGCTTGTCTTCCAAACCAATTTCCTGTCGAAATCAGCCCCTTTTAAATCGGCAATGATTTGATTTTTCCACTGCTCTGTGCTTACAGGCGGAAAATCTGCCAACAAATTTAATTTTTTTTCTGCCATATTTTTTTATTATTTTTATTTCTGATTATAATTAATTTTAGCCTCTCCTCAAGCCTCTCCCCTGCCCCTCTCCTCAAGGAGAGGGGAGTTTGGATTGATTATGGAAGGCGTTTTTTGACCAAATATTTTATTGCGCAAAATTACAAAAAATTAATTATTTCTTTATAAATTTTGCCGTATCATTATCTGTTTTTATAAAATAAATTCCCGCTGGCAAACTGCTAATATTTACCGACTTCGCTGCTTTGCCG
>WRGS01000008.1 GCA_009787075.1 Paludibacter sp. | reverse complement strand
GAAAAATTCAAAGAACTGGAAAATTATATTTTAATTGAAAATAATTTACAAACCGAAAACGTTGTAGTTGAACAAAAAACTGAAAATCAATCTTTTATAGAAAATATTGTTGTAGAAATTAATTCTGCCGACACTGCCGAACTTATGCAAATACGCGGGATTGGGCGATATTACGCCAAAGGAATTGTGGCTTACCGCAAGCAGTTAGGCGGTTTTTCGAGTGTTGAGCAACTTTTGGAACTGAAAAATATGCACTCTGAAAATTATGAAAAAATCAAAAATTCATTCACTGTCGATGTTTCAAAAATTCAGAAAATTAGAGTAAATACCGCCACAACTGAGCGTTTGAAAGCACACCCATACATTGGTTTTTATCGGGCAAAGGAAATTTACGAACTTCGCCGTCAAAAAGGTAAATTGCAAAATATTAATGATTTGAAAAAGGAATTTACCAACGAAAAAGATTTCACGCCCGATTGGTATGAAAAAATTGCACCATATTTGAGTTTTGAATAAAAACTTTCTGAAAATTTTCCTTAAAAATGCACCGTTACGCTTGTTTCCTTGTTTCCTTGCGTCCAATCGGGACCGTTCTGAATAAGGCGAATGGCTTCTGCGTTGCACGAGGGGCAGAGCGATTTTGTTACGCGCAAATTTACAGGACGACCGCTTTCATTTATTGTAAAACGAACAACAACCGTTCCGTGTGAGTCTTTACATTCGTCGTCGGTTGGATATTTTAAGTTGGCAGTCAAATAGTTGCGGTAAGAAATGAAGCCATTTTTTGGATTGGGAACTTTTTCCGAACTATTGTCGGTTTGCTTTGAAGAAGCATTTGCCGATAAATCATGTTCATCATCAGACGATGCAACATTTTTATTTTCAGTAATTTCCACGATTTCAATGTTGGTGTCAGGGTGAAAATCAATCAAGATTTTTGCGTTATCAACCGTTTCTTCTTTTGGTTTCTTTTTAGTTTTTTTGAGCGGCAAATACAATAAAAATTCCGTCAAACAAACATTTTCCGTAATAAATTCGTTTTGCTCATTTTCCTGTTCTTGTATTTTTATTGTATTAAAAATTGATTTTTCGCCTTCGGATTTATTTTGTTTTTTTTCTTTTGTAGTATTTTCTTTTTTAGAATATTTATTTAATTGATTTACAGCAAAATACCCGCCAATACCAACTATAATCAACGCCATTGCCGCCATTGCCGCCCACTTGAAATTAAAATGATTTTTATTGCTTGAATTTGAAATTTGTTGCTGAATTTGTCTGATTTTTTCAGAATGTTTTCCATCTGTTTCATCAAAGCCTTCGAGCGCATCTGCAAGAAAAGGGTCGGTAAGGGCATCGCGCTCAATTTGGTTGATGTCTTTTCCTTTCCTTGTGCCTGATATGTAATGTTTTATACTCATTTTAGCAGTTTTTACAAACAAATTTTAAGATTGCGAATCCCATTTTGAATATAAGTTTTAACATCTTTTAGTAAAAAACCTGTTTCATCGGCAATATCTTGATAAGATAATTCGCCATGAAAAAACTTTTCGATGCAAACTCGTTGATTAACAGACAGTTTGTTGATGCACTCGGCAAGTCCAATATGGCGGCTGTCGTTTTCATCATAATTTTTTTCATTTAACAGTAGCAAAACAGGGTCGGATTTCATAAACGCGCCGTCGAAACCTACAGTTTTTTCTCGTTCTTGTGGAACGTGCAAAATTTGCAAACAATGATTGCGAACTTCCGAATAAAGCCGCGTGCGAAAATCGCTGATTTCGCATTGCGAACTTTCAGACGAAAGCGACTTAAATAATTGCATCACAGCAGATTGAGCACGGTCTGAATTTCTCAAATATTTCAAACAAACTCCATAAATCAACGGCACATACCGAGAGAACAACGCTCTAAAATATTCGCTGTTTGAAGTGGCGGAAAACAAATCCAACAATTCTCCGTCCGATTTTTTTTCTATTTTTTGAGATGAAAACAAAGTATTCCCTTTCAAACTAATGCAATAACAAATAACGCGCAAATTTACAAAAAAAAATTAATTTATTAATTTCCAAAAAATATTTTTTACAAATTTGTATTTTATTTCAAAAAAAATCGTACCTTTGCACGATCTTTTTGAGAACAAAAAATGTCGAAATTTGCGTCATATAAAATATTTTTAAAGGATTTGACTGATAAAAGTCAAGTTTTTGATTTTGAATTAGATGACGATTTTTTCAAAAAGATTGACAGCTCTGAAGTTGAACGCGGAAATATCAAAGCAACAGTTTCTGCCCAGCGAAAGAGTCAAAATTTTGAATTAAAAATTTTGCTTGACGGTTATGTTACAATTCCTTGCGACCGTTGCCTTGACGATATGCAGCAAGCAATTAAATATTGCGAAACGCTTACAGTGCAACTTGGAGAGGAATTCAGTGAAGATAGCGATGTATTAATCGTACCTGAGGCAGACGGATATATTAATCTTGCGTGGTTTTTCTACGAAATGATTTTGGTAAATATTCCGATTAAGCACGTTCACCCAGCAGGCGAATGCAACAAAACGATGCAGAAAAAGTTAAAAAAACACTCTGTCCGTTCGCGCGAAGAAGAAGAAGAA
>WRGS01000007.1 GCA_009787075.1 Paludibacter sp. | reverse complement strand
TTTTTTTAAAGATAAAACTATAAAATCATAATGAAATATCGAAAATCATTTTATTTTATCATTGAAAATCAGCAGTTTATATGTTTTTTATCTTTAGATTTTTTACAAATTAATTATGGAATTTAGTATATTTATTTACAAAAATAATATACATTAATTTAATAAATAACATTAACTTTATCGTTGATAATTTTTTTATTTTTCGTGTTATATAAAATTTTGTTTTTATACATTTATAGAACTATGGCAAACAAAACGCAAAATATTACCAAACTGGCTGTTGCAGTATTTATGCTGTTGCAGTTTGCTGTGTGTTTTGCGGAAAATATTCCTGTTGATAAAATGGAAACGCCTATCGTATTTATTGACGAAAATGCGATGATTTCGGGCGCGGAAAATATTTGTACTTGTTTGGTTGATAATAATTATAGCAATGCAACGAAAGATTTCACCGGTAAATCATTGTTAAAACTAATTAAGCCTGCTTCAAACGAGAAAATCAAACGAGAAAATCAAAGTATCTGTGCAGCAAAGCAAAAAAATGTATCTTACAAAGCGCAATTGCCTGTATCTTTTTGTCTGGCGGGCAAAAATATTATTATTGCCAATCTGCCAAACGGCAAACAGAAGCGTAATAGAAAATTGCCGTCATTGAACAGTAATATTTTCAATGTTTTATCAAATTCATTAAAAAACAATTATCTATTCAAATTTTATATATTAAAATTTACAGCAATAAACGGTAATTGCATAAACACAGTAATTTACTTATCTAAACAATACGGTTGCCTGACGGCTTTTGCGGCAAATTCTCCGCCTTCTTTTATTAAATAAATGGACTTTTAAAAATCTGGTTTTCCTGTTATGGCAAACGCAGTGAAACAATTTTGTGCATTGAATTTCAATGGACTGCCCTGTACTATGCCCTAACAATGAGTTTTTAAAAGTTCCCATAGTCTTAATTGATAATTGTGAAATATGGATAAAAACAAAAAACTTTCAATAAACAAAATAATAATTTAATAAAAGAAAATTTATGACAAAAAAAATAATTTTATCAGGCATATTTGCCATTATAATGAGCGGTGCGGCTATGAACGCACAAGTAGGCATCAATACTGAAACTCCTGCAAAAAATTCGGCATTGCATATTATGGGTTCAATAGAAAAAAACGGTATAGGTACTCATAATACAATTATTATTCCGCGTCTGACAACTGCTCAGGCGGCGGCTATTGAGCCGAACACCGCAACTGACGAAGGAATGATGTATTACAACACCGAACTCGGCTGTTTCTATTTTTGGAACAAGTCCAACGGTTGGACTTCGCTTTGCGGACAGGCTCCTGCAGCAGCCTTTAACACTCTTACTATCAGTTCTACAGGCAATGGCAGCAGTGCAGATGATTATATTTACTGGATTGACCCGCTGCGCGGAAATACAAAACCTGTGATTGCTCTTTCGGGTGATATTTTAAGAGCAGGTTCGTATATAGTTACATCAAACAACGAACAAACAACCAACAGCAACGGCATAATGATAGAAGGCGAAGGAAACGCTCTTAAAAGTATTTCATTTCCGGTGCCGTTGACGCTTACAGGCATACCTTTTACCGCAGGAACTTACAAATATACATTGTTTTACGATAGCGATGGAGACGGTTCTTTGGATGCTATGGTGTCGAACAAAAGCGGCGACAGTTCAAAACCTTATACTTTTACAATCACATATAAAACCCGCCCTTTGAATTTGCTCTCTCTTGGGTATGATGCCTATGGAACTACTTCTACAAGAACAGACTATGCAAGCGCTGTAACGCGCAGTGTAACCAATTTTGGCGATAACGGAACGGTTAAAACTCCTTTCAATATCAGTCATTCTCAAACTCTTAACGGTGCGGCTTTGGCTACTTTTATAAACAATAATAATATTGATATAATTTTGGTTAGTTACGGTTATAACGATTTGAATGCAGCATCGGTTAATGCACTTGTCGATTTTGTAAAAAACAAAAAAGGCGTATTGATTTTTGCAAATGAAACAGCAGGCACCGCCACTACCCAAACTATCGGCATGCTTACAAAACTTTACGGCGAAACTTTTACTTTTCCTGGAGCCGTTGGCAATTTGCAGGACGCAATACTTGATGTACATGACCCGATTTTACAGGGACCGTTCGGCAATATTCCCGCAGGGAAATTCTTTTACAACGATGCAGGAACTGCTTATCCTGTTTCGCCTACGCCTGCTACTGCTAATGTACTTGTGTACTGCAACAACAATACTGCAAGAGCATCAGTATTCCGCGATACAAATCTGGGTTTCCTGTTTTGCGGCGATAGCGGTTGGCTTAATGGAGGCGGCAATTTTTCCATAAGTTCTTTCAATAGTACAACGCTTACAGGAGGAATTCCGCAAACAAGTTCAAACAACAGCGTAAATTCCATTATCTACGCCAATGCTTTGGCTTGGGCAATAACCTACTGTTATGCTAACGAAAACCCAAATTATCAGGTGTCGGCTAATTAAATAAATGTTAAATTTAAAAACTACTAAATAAGTGAATTTTTTTGCTCTACTTTAAGAACTTTCTTGAAGTAGAGTTTTTTT
>WRGS01000006.1 GCA_009787075.1 Paludibacter sp. | reverse complement strand
TCGCTGCTGCCTTTTACGGCAAGCAAAAAATTGGTAAATTGCAAACCTTCAATATGAGGAATTGTACGCAAAATTTGCGGTTGCGTACCTGCCGAGTCGGATTTCAGTTGCAAAACGTAAGAATTATCTTTGTAAGAAATTCCATAAACTCCTGATGCATAATAATTTCCAATATCTTCCCAAAGCCAGCGCGAATTTACAGCGTCAGTTTGACTAAAACGCGATTCGTCAATTATAATTTTACCTTTAATGGTTTTAATT
Source organism: Paludibacter sp. (assembly GCA_009787075.1). GTDB lineage: Bacteria > Bacteroidota > Bacteroidia > Bacteroidales > Paludibacteraceae > WRGS01. Next base: position 2,300 of record WRGS01000006.1, on the reverse strand, counting down.
CCTGCATTTTTTACCGTCAAAGCCCAATCATTCAGAAAGTTATCTGTTTCAAATTGAGCCGAGCCAAGAGTCGGGTCGCCGCCTGCGCAAATAATCAAATTGCCGTAAAGAATGCTGTCGGCAGAAGGAATATTGTCCATTTCAAGTTTTGTAATAAATTGAAAATCAGGACTTAACAATTCCAAAGCAGTAGAAGTTGTTACAACTTTCATCACAGAGGCAGGAACGGCAATATTACGCGCACGATATTCAGCCACAATATTGCCTGTGACGGTTTCGGTCATTAAAAACGAAATATTTGCAGATTGCAAAACAGGATTTTCTGTAAAATTGGAAACGGCAATATTTTGTGCAAAAATATTTTGGCAAAATATTGATAATGAAATTATTATAAAAATATTTTGGAATTTAAAAGTATTCATAAAAAAAAATTAAAAAGTGCAAAATTAATTTTTTTTTTGAACTTTTTTACAATCAGAGAAAAAAATCTTATCTTTGCAATCATTCTGAAAATATTTTTATGCTTAAATCATTGTATATCAGCAATTATGCGCTTATTGAAGAATTAGACATAGAGTTCAATTCGGGTTTTTCGGTTATTACAGGCGAAACAGGCGCGGGCAAATCAATTATTATCGGTGCGTTGTCGCTTGTGATGGGGCAACGCGCTGATACAAAAGCGATTAAGCAAGGAGCAGATAAATGCGTTGTTGAAGTGGAATTTGATATTTCGGCATATAATCTGAAACAATTTTTTGAGAAAAATGAATTGGATTTTGCTCAAAATCAATGTATTATACGCCGTGAAATTAATACAGCAGGAAAATCGCGCGCTTTTGTTAACGACACGCCAACTTCGCTCAACGTTTTGCGCGATTTGACCGCACATTTGATTGATATTCATTCGCAGCACGAAAATTTGGAACTTGGAAACGATGTTTATCAGCGTGATTTGATTGATAATTTCGCTCAAAATCAGGCAGTTATAGAAAAATATAAAATTGCTTTTGAAAACTGGAAAAATAAAACAACCGAATTACAAAAATTTAAAAATCTGGCTTCCAAGCAAAATTCTGAACTCGAATATTTAAAATTTCAATTCCAGCAACTTGTTGAATTTCAACTTGTTGAAGGCGAACAGGAAGAATTGGAACAGGAACTTGAAACTCTGAATCACGCAGAAGAAATTAAAACGGAACTTTTGCACGCAAATAATTTGCTAATAAACAATGATTTAACTGTTATTTCACAACTTAAAGAAACCTTAAATTCAATAAACAGAATTAAAACTTACATTGCAGACGGTGAAAATTTGCACGAAAGATTGGATTCGGTTTATATTGAATTAAAAGATATTGCGCAGGAAATCAATACATTAGAGGAAAAAGTCGAATTTAATCCTGCGCGGTTGGAATATGTGGAAAATCGGTTGAGCGCGCTTTACGGTTTGCAGAAAAAATTCAATGCTGCAACTGTCGGCGAACTGATTGAAAAACGGGAAGAAATCGACAATCAACTAATTGCTATTGAAAATTTTGATGAAGCAATTTTAACTTTGGAAAAAGCAGTTGCAGAAAATTTTAACATTTTAAAACAAAACGGAAATTTACTTACTGATAGCCGTGTAAATGTTTGTAAATCAATAGAGAACACTCTTATTTCCGAGTTAATTGAATTAGGAATTGTACATGCGCAGGTAAAAATTCAAATTACCGATTTACAGGAATTTACCGAAAACGGCGCAGATAATATCAACATTCTTTTTTCGGCAAATAAAAATCACGCTCCGCAACCTGTTGGGCAAGTGGCGAGCGGCGGCGAAATTTCACGCCTTATGCTCGCTATTAAATCACTGTTAGCCAATAAAATAGAACTGCCGACAATTATTTTTGATGAAATTGACACTGGCGTTTCGGGCGACATTGCCGACCGCGTTGGGCGTATTATGGAGCGTATGAGCCATACGATGCAGGTTATCGCAATCACTCATTTGCCGCAAATTGCTGCACGCGGAAAGCAGCATTTTCGTGTTTTCAAAACAGATGACAATCAGAGAGTTGCAACTAAAATAGAGAAACTTTCACCTGAAAATCGCGTTACAGAAATAGCCCAAATGCTCAGCGGCAGCACCATAAGTTCGGCAGCAGTAGAAAATGCAAAAGCATTGTTGAACTTAAGAATTTTTTGATAAATTTTTAAAGATTATTGATTATATGATGCAATCCGATTTTACATTTTAACATTAAAAACTATGGTAAAAACACAAAAAATCACCCCGCAACATTTTTATAAATGCTGCG
>WRGS01000005.1 GCA_009787075.1 Paludibacter sp. | reverse complement strand
GATATTACCAAAAATATTCCAAAATCAAGGAAATTCATAATTTTGCCCGTCATTACTTGCACGAACAATACATTCAATTGGAACTGTTTGCCCCTGAATGTATTAAACTGCGGGATTTTGCTTACAATAATCTTTTTTTCCGCTGCTGTTTCTAAAGTTCGAAAACCTGTTGAATCGTTTTTTAACTGGTTTATTGAAAAAACTAATATTCAAAATGCCTCTAAAGTTCGTTCTACCAATGGCTTATGGTTACATTGCTTCGGAAAACTCGCCATTGCATGCTTAACTTTTTTATTTTAACCCGTGATTCGCATAATTTATATTTTCTAATAAAAAACCGCATTTTTTTGTTCATTTGGTCTGCATCCATCAGATAAACTCTTCTACATTTCATTAATAAATTAAAATATTCCCCATTTTTTCTTTCGCGGCGGCATTTCGCTTTGCAGTTCCGAACTGGCTGGGTTAAAAGGGTCGCCGCTTGCAATCATTCTGTATATTATTCCCCAATCGGGCAAGCCGCCGAGGTTGCGGTCGTCTATAAACAAATCGACCATAAGTTTGCGCGGCTGCATTTCGCCTGCGGGCAACTGTTCGGGATAATTGCTGTTAACTGCATAAAATTCAACCCCTTTTGATTTGCAAAAATCTACCGCATCCTGCAACATTGCACCTTCGCGCACCGACCACAAAATCAGCCGATGTCCATCATCAGTAAGTTTTTTCAACGTGGCGCAGGCAAAAGGAATTTCTTTACCAATACGCGGATATTCGTGCGTTACAATTGTTCCATCAAAATCTACTGCTATTGTCATAATATATTTTTATTTTTTAATTTCAATATTTTTGATTTCATTTTCATCTTCTTCTTCAAAATTCAACTGCGAAAAAATTGTTCGCGTATTTGTCCTGCAAAAAAGCAATGCCACAACTGAGATGGATACGCAAAAAATTATTGAAGTTGAATGTATTAAAAAAAAATAAATAACAGTTCCGATAAAACCGCTTGCCCATACTCCCGCAACGCGCCAAACTGCACCGCGTTCGTATCTTTGAAGTTTTTCGGTTTCGTTGGTCAGCGCAATCCACTCTTTGTTTTTTTTATTAAAAAAATACAAACTGAATGGAATTGTGGCGAGCAAAAAAATGTAATAAATTGATGTCAGTGTAATGGCTTGGTTGCTTTGCTCATTCCAAATTCCGTTTTTATTTCCAAAGAAATAACCGATAATCATCATTATTAAAATTGAAAAATACGCCGCTATAAAAACAATATTTATTTTTTTATACGATTTATTTACTGTTTCTTCTGTCATAATATTTCTATTTTTTTTAATTTCAAATTTTTCAACTTCCATTTCCCAACTTCTTAATTCTTAAACTCAACTCTGTTCAAAATCGACCGTCCAAGCGTGATTTCGTCTGCATATTCAAGTTCGTCGCCAACGGAAATGCCGCGTGCAATAGCAGTAATTTTAATGTTAAAAGGCGATAATTTTCTGTAAATGTAAAAGTTAGTTGTGTCGCCTTCCATTGTTGTATTTAAGGCAAAAATCACTTCAGCAATATTTTCGGTTTTCACGCGGTCAATCAAACTTTCAATTTCCAAATCGGCAGGACCAACTCCGTCCATTGGCGAAATCAACCCGCCCAAAACGTGATACACGCCGTTATACTGTTGAGTATTTTCAATTGCCATCACATCTTGAACGTCCTGAACAACGCAAACAATATCTTTTTGCCGCTTTGTATTGCTGCAAATCTGACAAATATCTGTGTCCGAAATATTGTGGCAAAAACGGCAATGCCTTATTTCTTTGCGCATTTTTATTATTGCGTTGCCAAAATTTTCAACCTCCGTTTCATTCTGCCGCAGCAAATTCAAAACCAACCGCAGAGCCGTTTTACGACCAATACCCGGTAGTTTTGCAAACTCTGAAACCGCATTTTCGAGTAATATTGATGGATATTGTGTTAAATTCATTTTTTCGACTGCAAAGATAAAAATAATTTAGCATTCGACAATTTACTGTTTGTAATTTTATTTTAAATCATTTTTTTGCAAAACACAAAAAATAATGTAATTTTGCATTCTAATTTTTTTTATATTATAAAGATATGTTAAAGCAAATACAGGAAACAGCCGAATTTTTGCGGCACAGAATGCCTGCTAAGGCAAAAATTGGTATTATTTTGGGAACAGGTTTGGGCGATTTGATTACGCAAATTACTGATGTAAAAGAAATTTCGTATCAAACAATTCCTAATTTCCCCGTTTCAACCGTTGAAGGACATAGCGGAAAACTGATTTTCGGCAAACTTGGCGGCGTTGATATTATAGCAATGCAGGGGCGTTTTCATTACTACGAAGGCTACAATATGCAGGAAGTTACATTTCCTGTGCGTGTGATGAAAGAGTTGGGAATAGAAACTTTACTTGTTTCAAATGCATCAGGCGGAACAAATCCGAATTTTGAAATTGGCGATTTGATGATTATTACCGACCATATCAATTTCTTTCCCGAACATCCTTTGCGCGGACGCAATCACAA
>WRGS01000004.1 GCA_009787075.1 Paludibacter sp. | reverse complement strand
CTTTGCAGGAAATTTGCTCGCAAAATGCGGATTTTCAGCGAGATTTGGAAATAAAACTTGTGGGGAAAGTTGATTTTTCGGTAATGGAAAATATCCGAAATTGCAATTTGGAAAACAATTTGAATAAAATTGATTATATGCCACATTCAGAAGCAATTGCAGCGCAGCAATCTTCTCAAATTTTGCTTTTGCCTGTAAATAATTCGCCCAATGCCAAAGGGATTTTGACAGGAAAATTTTACGAATATCTTGCCTCTGGTCGTCCGATTTTGGCAACAGGACCAACCGACGGCGATATGGCAAGTGTTATGGCACAAACTCGCGCAGGAAAAATTGTTGATTTTGACGATTTGGAAACAATGAAAAAAACTGTTCTCGAATTTTATAATCAATTCAAGAACAATAAATTACAAACGTTTTCTGAAAATATTGCACAATATTCCCGCCGTAATTTAACCCAAAAATATGCGGAATTGTTAGAAAAATAATAACAACGTTGTTTTTATTCGTTTCCCCAAACTAACACGCTGTTTTTCAATATAAAATATTGAAAAATAAAATATTTATTTTCGTTTAAAAATTTTAAAGAAATAATTCCAAAGTTATCGTTTTTTTCAATTTTTTGAATTTCCAAACTTTGACGAAAATCAGTTGCTTTTTTACCAATAATTTTAAAAGCCGTTTCTTTTGTAGCCCACGCAAGCGTGTAATTTTCAGTCGATTGCGGAATTTCTTCGAGTTCTTTTTTACTTAAAAACCGCTCTGCAAGACGCAGAATTTTTTGAGAAATCGCTTCAATATCAATCCCAACTTGTTTTTCTCTATCAACAATTACTGCAACTTCGGTTTTGCTGTGCGAAATGCTGATTTTCAGCGGATTATCTTTCAGAAACGGTTTTCCGTTTTCATCGTGAACGATTTCTACATTTTGATTTAGGATTTTTTCAAAAAGCGTCTTTGCGCAGATATTTTCGCCTTGGCGTTTGGTTAAATTTGCATCAACAGGCAAATCGGCAACTGCAATCGTTGCTCCGCTTAATGTGTTGAAAATCAGCGTATCCATCGGAACGTTTCTATTATTTGTTTTACATCTTGATTTAAAAAATCGCGCAAGGGCGCAATGGAATCGTTGTTTGGAACATTGTTGAAATACACCGCAGCGCGGAAAAAATGCTTTGTGCTGTCGGTCAACACAAATTGCGCGGTGGAAGCGGTGTTGCCTTTTAAATTATATAAAACTCCAAATACGTGATTATCAGGATTTTCATAACGCTGTTCGCTGATTGCATCAGCGCGGACGCTGTGTTTATAAACAATGCCGCGCGCCTCTTCCGAAATCTCGTACAAATTGCCGTTCAAAGATTTATACGAGCAATAAATCGTGGCGTTAAATTTTGGAAAATCAATATTAATCCACTTCTCGCCGCTTGTGGTAAGTTCATTTTGCGCAAGCATTTCGATATCCGAATTTTCAACCTGCGAATAAACAGGCAAATCGAAAGTGTAAGGCAATCCCAAAGTGTCGCCAAGAGGACGATAAGCGTGCTTAGGCAAATCAACCCGAAAATATCCGTATGGTTTCGGAACAGTTACATCGCCGCACGCAACCAACAGCGCAGCAAAAATCGCTAAAAAATATTTGTGTTTTGTAATGCTCATTTAAAAAAAATAATTTACAAAATTACAAAAAGCAATGGAATATTCAATAAAATATTGTTTTTAAACAGGACGTTTTTTATCTGTAAATTTTTATTAATTTTGTAAAAATTATAATCATTATGAATAAAACTAATTTAATATTTTGCTTAATATTTTTGAGTTCATGTTCAACAAAGTTATTTGTTGCAACTGATAATGCTCATATAATTTCTGACAGTAAAGGAACAATGTATTACAGTAACAACCATTACAATTTTCATTCTGAAATAAACATAGAACAGGATAATAATAATATTGACACTGTTATAAATAAAAGAACAAAAAGGATTTTACAACTCGCAAAATTTAATAAAAAACAGGATACTATCTTATTTACAGGAAGAAGTGGTTTATTAGTACTGAAAGCAAATGCAACTAACTTAAACAAATTTAAAATCATAAATTTGTACGATACAGTTTTGTCCAAGTACCCTTATAACTATTGGAAAGTAAATTTTTACAGACAAATTATTATTGACAAAAAACATAAAACATATATAATCAACGATTTAATTCCGTTTAAAAATAAGTTTCTGCAAAAATTGGAGTATAACGAAACAGACTACAATGCATATGTTGATCCAACAGACCTCAATGATATAGTTTCTTATTATAATTTTTATATAAAGTCTATTCCGCAAACAAAAGAAACTTATTTAAGTACTTTAGGCAAATCAACTGTTAAATTTTCAAATCCTTTTGATTTGTTTAATAATTTGTTTTTAAAAGACACGCTGTTTAATTATAATGCGGCATACAATGCACAGAAAAAGGCATACAATTATTATTCTTCGCCAAACAAAGATTTTTTTAGGCAAAT
>WRGS01000003.1 GCA_009787075.1 Paludibacter sp. | reverse complement strand
TTTATAATATAAAGTAAGTTTTCGCAATCTTCGTTTTTCAAAGTTGTATGTACTTTCATTTTTGCCAAGCCATTGGAACTCAATGCAATATCTGCGCGATTTTCTGTTTTGTTTTCTTTGGGCAAATATTTTGGAATGGTAAATAAAAAAGATTTTTCTGCGCCAACCGACAGCGCATCATGCCCTGCCAAATTGCCGATAAAGCCGAAAGGTGCGAGTTGATTAGTACATTCGAGATAAACAGTGTCGGCATCAAGCGGAACGGACACAATCACGTGATTTGCCTGACTAAAACTCGGAAAATCGTGGAAAAACTGCCTGCGGACAGTACTGATAACTGTATAAAACGCAGGAATTTCTGCAACATCAAGCAATGCGCACATATAATTGGAAAGCGCTTTACAATCGCCAAAACCTGTACGAGCCACTTCTGTTGCCTGCATCGGCTGCCAGCCACCAACGCCGAGTTGAATGCTGACATAATGCGTGTTTTTTTGCATAAATTCGTACAAAATCCGAATTTTCTCGCGTTTATCCGCAACATTTTTTATCAAATCAAGAACTGTTTCTTTGGTTTTGTCTGGTAAAATATTTCTATTTGAACGCAGCTTTTGCACCCATTGTCCGTATGTTTCCCACGTTTGCATGCTTCCGCAGACTGTTTCTACGCAAAAATTTTCGGGTGAAATATAAACTAACGGAATAACTTCATCAGCGGGGGCAAAAGGTTCGTGTTCAATTGCTTTGAGATTTTGTATTTGCCAACTCATTGTATTTCCAGCAATTTGCGGCTCGGCGTTTATCAGCATTTGTTTATATCTAACATTTTTAATATCAGGTACTTGCAGAATATATGACGCATTTTCGACAGCCACATCGTAATTGGAAACAGGAACAAAAGTAGGATATATCAAAATTCCGTTTTGCAATTTCATTTCATATTCATAACGTACTGTATAAGGATAAACAGGATTAAAACATTGCAGATAAATCGTTTTTGAATTTACCGCAAGTTCGTACGATTGCGTTAGTTGAATATAATTCAAATCGCTTTTTTTGAATTTTTTAACAGATTTCCCGTTTGCATCGAACACTTCGCCAGAAAAAGATTTTATGGATTGAAAACCATCTTCGTGTGCGAGGAAATGAGCGTTTTCTTTACCTTTATCGTTTAAAATAGTTATAACAAAAACTACTTTGTATGTGCCGTTGCGCTCGTCTGTTTGCGTAACGGTTTTTGTAGATTGCCGTACAACCGCCACTGCGCCGTTTTTCAAACTGTCGGCAATTGACCAAACAGCGTAATTTTGTGATTTACAAAATATTGCAAATGCAAAAAATAAAGCAAAAAGCAGGAATTTTTTCATTGTTTTATAATTTTAAATTTTTATTTTTTTCAAAATAATAACGTCCTGGCATTTGGCAAAAACTTTTGACATAAAATCACGCAACGCCTGATAATCCAATGCAGAAATTATGCTGGTGTTAATATTCATACGATACGAGATTTGAACGGTAGATTCTGTTTTTTGCGCGATAAAATAAAATTCAATTTCTTTATTTTCGCCGAATATATATTTTGCCGATTGTGGAATTTCTTCTGCGGTGTAACCATCTGGAATATTGATAAATACATTAATCCGCTCGTCCTGCGGATAGCTGAATTCTACGGGTAAATCGCGCGTTTCGACTTTGAACGGATTGGCGGTCATTGCCTCGAAAAGCAGCGGAGGAAAGGAAATATAATCGTTGTCGGCAAGTTCCATTTCATTTATAATAAAATTGTAATTTTCTGTAAATGAAAGTTTTATGTCGTTTTTGAAATCAATTTTATAAGAACTGATTGTTGCATGCAATTCGGTTTCCTGCTCCTGAATAAATTCTTCTTCGTTTTTTGCTTTTTTATAACTGTTTCTGAAAGAATATGCACATTCGCCCGAATAAAACTTATTTTTTTGCCCTGAAAGAAATCCGTCTTCGTTGAAATTGACGATTATATTTGTCATTTCGCTGTTACTGCCGATAGAAGTTAAATCAACCCATTCAAAATCGTTGGCAAAGAGCGTAATCGCTTTTTCTACCAAACAACCGACAGGCAAAACGTTGATGCCGCAATAATCGCGCGTGGCATCTAAATAAATGATTTTCGATGCGGTAGCCACTCTGACTACAAAATAATTCAAATTATCTATACTCGGATAAGTTATCGGCAGCCGCCCTGCCGAGCGCAAACTCAAAACCACAGGAAACGCCTCAAAACCTGCATTTTGCAGCGCAATAAGCAATGCTGCATTAACTTCGCCGCTTGTACCTTTACCGTCTTTCAATGCTTTGGAAACATTATTGATGCTCAAAGTTGATATTTCGTTCCACTTGATTTTATCGCGAACAAGGTTGAGAACTGCAATAATTTTTTCCTCGTCCGATTTGCTTGAATTACGAATTTCTGTCGCCTCGTTTTTGAGCAAACTTCTCTTTTTCAATTCTGCGCCAAACCTTTCAGATTCATTTAAAGT
>WRGS01000002.1 GCA_009787075.1 Paludibacter sp. | reverse complement strand
GCTCTGTATCCTGATGCAAATTCCACAATGAGAATGACTTACGGCACTGTCGGCGGATACAATCCTGCCGATGCACAAACCTATAAATATTATACTACGGTAAAAGGAATTTTGGAAAAAGAAATTCCCAATGATTACGAATTTGATGTGCCTGAAAAACTTATTAAAGCAATAAAAAATAAGGATTACATCAAATATACCGACAAACAAACAGGTGAAATGCAGGTTTGTTTTCTCTCAAACAACGATATTACAGGCGGAAATTCGGGTAGTCCTGTTTTCAACTCAAAAGGCGAACTGATTGGCTTGGCTTTTGACGGAAACTGGGAGGCAATGAGCGGCGATATTGTGTTCGACAACGATTTGCAACGCTGCATCAATGTTGATATTCGTTATGTACTTTTCATAATGGACAAAGTTGGCGATGCTCAACGTTTGCTAAATGAATTGGAAATTGCAAATTGATTTTTAAATTGTAAGCAATAAATTATTTTTAACTTTTAAATTCTAATTTTTTAACTTTTAGTTTAATAAAATTTTTATGTATAAAAAAATCATTTTACCATTATTAATGTTTTTGCCGCTTTTTGCTTTTGGGCAAACGGCAATTACGGGTAAAGTTACCGATGCGCAGAATGGTGCGCCGCTTTCGGCAGCGAAAGTAACGGTAATTGAGCAGAATATTTCTACTCAAACCAATGCGCAGGGGCAGTTCTCGTTGTCCTATTTGGAGTCGGGCGATGTAGAAATAAGCGTTTCGCTCGAAGGATATTTTTCTCAAATAACAACTGCACATCTTACCGAAAATCAGGAACTTGACTTGGGAACAATATCGCTTACCCATGATGCTGCATCAGAATCCCGATTGGACGCGATGATGCAAATGAGCGAAGAACAGCTCGAAAATGAAGCGGAAAATTCTGCTTTAAGCGGAACTTTTTCTTCGAGAACGGACGTTTATCTTTCGCAAACAGGTTATAACTTTTCGCCAATGCGTTTTCGCACGCGCGGATATGATAACACTTACGAAAGCACTTACATCAACGGCGTGCATTTTGTTGATGCAGAACGCGGTGGTTTCAATTATTCGTCTTTGGGCGGAATGAACACTGCCACGCGCAACCGTGATGTTGTTTATGGGCTTACGCCAAACAGTTTTGCTTACGGAAATCTTGGCACAAATACCAATATCAACGCTCGCGCGAGCGTTATAGCCGCAGGGCATAATGCAAGCGTTGCTCTTACAAACCGTACTTACAATGTCCGTGCGCAATACACTTACGGCACAGGGATTTTGGAAAACGGCTGGGCGTTTGCTATTTCGGGAATTGTCCGCTGGTCAGTAGGCAATATTCCTATTGTTGACGGAACTTTCTACAATTCAGGCGGATTGATGCTTATGGCGGAAAAAATCATTAACGACAAACACAGCATTGCCTTAACTTTGATGGGCGCGCCTACTCGCCGCGCTGGGCAATCGGCAATTACAAAAGAAACGCGCGATTTGACTTCAATTTATTATAATCCCTCGTGGGGTTATCAGGACGGAAAAGTGCGTAATTTCCGCGTATATAAAACCTTCGACCCAACTGCAACTTTTTCGCACGAATGGAAAATAAGTGAAAGGCAAAGGCTGCGTACAGGAATAGGATTCCATTATAATTTTTACAGTAATGCTGCAATGGCTTACAATGGCTCTCACCCTTCTCCCGATTATTATCGCTATATGCCTTCTTTTGAAGTTAATGATGCTGGTATGAGGGATATGGTGACAGATCTTTGGCTCAACGATGAAGATACCCGTCAAATGAATTGGAATTTATTTTATCTTAAAAATAAAAATAATAATAATGATAGTCCCGATGGACAAGCGGCATACGCTATTTTGCGCCGCCACAATAATTTGATGGAATCAATTTTAAATTCTGTTTATCAAAATCAAATAAATGATAATTTGAAATTAACAATTGGAATTGAAGGTAAATGGGCGGAAGGACATCATTATCAAACAGTTGATGACCTTATGGGTGCAAATCAGATGCTTGATTTTGATACTTATGCCGACCGCGATATGGTAGGCGATAACTCAGGTTGGTCTGTTGCACCGCTTGCTCAATATATTCAAAACGATGTTCGCTATCCAAACCGTATAGTTCACGAAGGCGATATTTTCGGATATAATTATGCAATAAATTCAAAATCTGCCAATGCTTTTGCTCAAATTGAATACAATTGGAGAAGATTGTATATGTATGTTGCAGGGAAAGGCACATATAACGATTTTTACCGTCATGGTTATATGGAAAATGGTCGTGCATGGTATTTGAAATATCTTTATGACAATCCTTCACACCCTGACCACGATCATGGACAAGATGTTAAATCGTTAGGCAAAAGTAAAACATGGTGGTTTATCGAACCTTCGGTAAAAGGCGGATTTATGTATAATATTGACAACCGCAGCCGCTTATCGTTTAATATTTTAGCCGAAATGCGCGCACCGCTTATA
>WRGS01000001.1 GCA_009787075.1 Paludibacter sp. | reverse complement strand
TTTGAGCGACAGCGAAATTATTGAAACTGCGAAATCTTTTCAAATCGACAGTAAATATGCGTTGTGTGAATTGGATACTAATTTTTATCATTTTTTAAAATCTACATCAAAAGAAGATTCTGTTATTGTCCGCCATCATTTACAACCGCTTCAAGTTATGTATTTTAACAAAGAAGGAAATATGATTGCATTTTATATTAATTGCGATGCAGGCGGTTTTCCAAATATTAACTGGAACGGAAATCATAATTTTGATGTTTTTCCGCCCGCAGGAAAACATTATACTCCATTGGATACTGTTGTTACTTTTCAAAAATTGGAAAATTTTTTAATTCCTGTTAAAAATTACACACCAGAATACAATCAGAATGCCGATTATTATGTTTGCGTATTTTGGAGCAAATTAATGGGCAGGCAGAGTAAAAGACTTATAAAGTTGATTCAACAAAATGTGCAGTTATCACAAGAGGCAACGAAAGTTATTTTTGTAAATACGGACAATTTCTTTTGCAAAGACTTTAAACAAAAGTAATTAGTCGTCGAAGTGATAATAATCGTGATAAAACAGGAAGTTAATTCTATTGTTTTTACCAAAAGCCGAAACAGTGAGTATCTGTTGCTCACTGTTTTGGTTGTGTTTTTTTAGGTTTCAAAAATGTAAAATTTAAAAATTTTTACCAAATTATTTTTCGTAACCAAACAGCAACGCGGCATTAACTCCGCCAAAACCCGACATCATTTTAATAAAATATTTTTTATCTGTTTTTTGAATTTTTTGTGCAATATTTAATTGAAATTCAATATCTTGCGAATGAAAATTCAAATTAGGCAAAACAATGCCGCTTTCCAATGCTTTTATAGAAATTACGCATTCCAAAACGCCTGCCGCTCCGAGCGTATGCCCAAAATAACTTTTTAAAGAATTTACAAAAACTGTTTCCAATCCTGCGCGTGTAATAGCCTGCGCTTCCATTGCATCGTTGTAGGGCGTTGCTGTTCCGTGCGCGTTGATAAAGGCGATTTCAGATTTCAGATTTTTGTCGGACAAAATATAATTTAACGCTCGGCAACTTCCTTCGCCAGTTCTCGAAGGCGCGGAAATATGATTTGCGTCATTTCTTATTGCTCCTGCAATCAACTGAATTTCAATATCTTGGTTCTTGGTTTCCTGTTTATTATTCTGAAAAATCATTGTCGCAGTCGCCTCGCCCAAATTCAGCCCGCAACGGTCTTTGTCAAACGGTCGGCAAAGTTCTGGCGAAAGCGCTTTGAACGACTGAAAGCCTGAAATAATAAATTTTGACAAAAAATCCACGCCTGCCACCACAGCATGCTCGTAATTTCCTGTTTCAAGTTCGCGCATAGCCGCAATTTGCGCCGCCGCCCCAGAAATGCAGGCATTGGAAACAACAATCGGCGTATTTGGATTTTTGAAAAAATCGTTAATTATTTTTGCAGTTTTCCATAAATATGCTTGTTCTGGCAAAGCATGATTTGCTTGCGTGTTGTTTAATAAATCCACATTTCCCTTTGTGGTTGAAAGTATAAAAATTGTTTTTTCTGACGATAAATCAATTTGCGCTGTTTTGTTTGCCGAAAATATTGATAAAATTGCGGCTTTTTCCAATAATGTCAGCATATTTACCGTAGAAACGCAATGCATTTCAGCAAATTTATCATTCAAATTTTCCTTATCAATGAGCGAAGCCATAAACGCTTCGGGTAAATCGAAAACGCCGACATTGTAATGTTTTACGCCAGAAATTCCTGCTTTTACAGCAGCGAAATTTTCTTCTGTTGTAAAACCAAGCGACGAGATGATATTTGTGCCGATTATTTTTATCATTATTCTAACTGCAATCTTCTAATCAAGATAAATTTTCCTCCATTTTTCAAAAAATTCGGGTAAATTCCACATCAAATTAAAATCTTTATCTAAAAAAACCTGTACAGAATACCCTGTTGCAATTATTTGGTTATCTGGCAATGAAAATATTTTATAATCAAAAATCAATTTTGCCGCATCAACATTGCGGTAAGCGATTTCGATTTTTGCGCGGTCTTTGTATTTAAGCGGACGTTTGTACTCAAAATGCAACTCCACCAGCGGTGCGTAAAAGCCCTGTTCAAACATATAAAGATATTCCAGATTGAATTCTTTGCCAAATTTTTCGCGGGCATCTTCAAAATAGAGCGAGTACGAACCGTGCCAAACAATGCCCATTGAATCAACTTCTGAAAAACGAATTTCAAATTCTTTTGAAGTTTTTAACATATTCATTAATTTATTAAGTTGAAGAAGTTTTTTTATTTCTTCAAATATTTTAACTTCTTAATCCTTTGTCTGTTAATACTACTTTCATTTTTCCTGTTGCAACAGTTTTTTCATTACAAACAACACTTGCATTCAGCAGAACAATATTTCCAATTTCGGTTTCTACAACGATTTCCGTAAAAATTTCATCATTTATTTTTGGCAAATAAAAAATTTCAAAATCGCT